>JAHIZJ010000008.1 GCA_018814765.1 Patescibacteria group bacterium | reverse complement strand
TCCAATTGCTCCCAGCTTTTTTGCTTCCTCGATTGGCATTACTTTTTTATCAATCGGAATTTCTTCTTTAATTTTTTCATTAACAATTTCTTCAACCCTTCGTAATTTGTCATTTGAAATTTTTTCTGGGTGTGTGAAGTCAAACCTTAGTCGCTCTTCGGTGATGTTACTACCTCTTTGTTCTACATGATCGCCTAAAACATTACGCAAAGCCTGATGCAGCAAATGGGTTGCGGTGTGTAGTCGTATTGTCTTCTCGCTCTGTTCAGCCAAACCACCGGCAAACTTTTTATCAGATCCCTGGCGAGAAAGTTTTTTATGTCCTTGTTCAGCCTCTTGCCACTCTTGTTCATTAATAGATGTGCCCAGAGACCTTAGTTCATCTGCTATCATTTCTTTAGGAAAACCATAGGTCTGATACAGGTCAAAAGCAACTTTTCCAGAAAATCCCTGATGGCCTTTCGCTTCTAATTCTTTTTGAAATATTTTTAAACCTCGGTCTAGTGTTTTTGAAAATTTATTTATCTCAACATCTAGAGTTTCTAATATGTTTTTTTCGTTCTCCACTAAAACTTTATAAGTATTGGAGTAAATTTCAATCACCTTTCTGGCCAAGAGCAACAGCGTATCATTGTATATATCCAGCTGTTTTGTTAAACGATATGCTCGCCTAATTAAACGCCTTACTACATAGCCATGTTCCAAATTCGACGGCTTAACACCATCTCCAATTAATATGACAGCTGCTTTAATGTGGTCAACAATAATCCGAGCCTTAATCTCATCATGTTGTTCTGATTCGTTTTTTACTAATTGCATCAATGGAGCCAATAGCTTAATTTCATATACATTTTCAAATCCATTGACCGCTTGGATTGTCCGCTCCAGGCCCATCCCTGTATCAATATTCTTTTGTTTTAACGGCTCATACTTTCCATCTGCTGTCTTGTTGTATTCCATAAACACATCATTCCAGATCTCAACATATCGGCCGCATGGACAAGAAGGCTGACAACCACTCCCCTTATCTAATTTACACTCTTTACCCGTATCGAAAAACATTTCAGTATCAGGTCCGCAGGGTCCTGTTTTCCCGGCTGGGCCCCACCAGTTATCTTCTTTGCCGTAGTAGAATATTCTATCTTTAGGAATTCCGACTGACTCCCAGAGCTTGGCTGATTCTTCGTCCTTGGGTGCATCTTCATCACCTTGAAAAACCGATACACTAATTTTATCTTTATCCAAGCCCAACCACTTTTTGTCTGTCAAAAACTCCCAGCTCCATTCAATTGCCTCTTTTCTAAAATAGCCTGCCCCGACCCCATCAGGGGCATCGGGGTCACCTAGCGACCAATTTCCTAACATTTCAAAAAAAGTCAGATGCGTATCATCACCTACATATTCAATGTCACTCGTTCGAATACAACGCTGACAATTAACTAGCCGATTTCCTGATGGATGTTTCTCACCTAATAAAAATGGAACCAACGGATGCATCCCAGCTGTAGTAAATAAAACCGATGGGTCATTTTCCGGAATTAAAGAAGCTGAAGGGATTTCAGCGTGTCCCTTCTCTTTGAAAAACTCTATATATTTTTTTCTCAGTTCTTCGGCGTTCATTAAATAATGTATAATGTAAAATTAATATTGTAAAATTATTATCTTAATCCCCTTATTCGTATTGTAGCTACTATCTTGGAAATTTCAACAAATTCACTTAACAAATTCTGTCCAATACTCTTATTAATTAAATTACATTCAACGCATATTTTTAACTAGTATTCAGTTTCACGAGCTGATCGTAATGAAATACCCATATATTAAAGGAATAACTTTTTTGAAGCTGAGTGTTGTGCTTCAACAATGTTAGCTCCTATTGAAGTACCAGACCGAACTAATTGTTTAACAATTACTGAGGTATCATTCTGATATGGAATTGTTCGAATTGTTTTAATAACGCTTATACTAAACTTATAAGCACACTGACCAATATCTATATAGATCATTTTACATTTCTTTCTATATCTACCCTGCCATCAATATTATTTCTACTTACATTTTACATTTTTAATTGTGAATTGTAAAATTGTTAATCACTCCTCCGCCTATTAACTTTTTTTTATTATAGAACACCGCTGATTGCCCAGGGGTTATCGCCCTCTCTGGTTTTAATAAGTTCACAATTATATTTTTTCCTGAGCGACATAAAGTTGCCTGAATCGCCTTTTGTCTATACCTGATCTGTATCTGACATTTAAACGGCATTTTAGGTGATTTTCCTGAAATAAAATTGATGTTTTTGACGCGAAATTTTTTTACTAGTAGCTCTTTACTCCCCTTTCTACTAACAATTAAGCGGTTTTTTTTAGAGTCTTTTCTTGCAACGTAAAATGGGCCAGAGCCACCAATGCCTAAGCCCTCTCGCTGTCCAATTGTGTATAGTGGAAGGCCCTTGTGCTGACCCAAGTCTTTGCCATTTTCAGAGACAATCAACCCTGTTTTAAGCTTTAGATATTTGCTCAAGAATTCAAAATATTTTCCTCGTGGTATAAAACAGATATCCTGGCTTTCAGGCTGGTCAGCACTGGCTATGTTTAATTTTCGTGCAATTTTTCGGACTTGGGCTTTTTTAATATCACCAAGGGGAAATAAAACGTGCTTCAGTTTCGATTGTGTTAGGTTGTACAAAAAATAACTTTGATCTTTTGATGGATCACTGCCACAGTGTACCGTAATACCTTTTTTATCTCGCTTTAGCTGAACATAATGTCCGGTAGCTAAAAAACCAGCTCCTCGAGCCTTAGCCTGTTTTAGCAGATAATCAAATCGAATCAGTTTATTACATGGAACACATGGGTTGGGTGTTCTACCTGACCGCAGTTCTTTTAGAAAATAATCTACTACGGCTTTTTTGAAAGGGATTCGGGCATTAACAATACGAAAAGGAATATCAAGCTGTTCCGCAACATGTCTGGCCAGTTCTTCCGCTTCTCTAGGACAACAACGATTTTGTGACTTAGGGTCTATCGTATGGTCAAACCAGAGTCGCATAAACATTCCACTCACATCATAGCCCTGCTTTTTTAATAACGCGGCCGCGACCGACGAATCAACGCCACCGGACATTGCTAC
>JAHIZJ010000068.1 GCA_018814765.1 Patescibacteria group bacterium | reverse complement strand
AATGAACATGAACGCCTCAGAAACCGGCTGTTGCCCAAGCTTTAATCCAGAAGGCTGGGACAACCGAGCCATAACATTCGAAAACAAACTGTTCGTAAAAACAAAAACAAGAAGCATTTTTCACATACCTATCAACATGGGTTCTGTTTTTAAACGAGCTATGCAAAACATTGAAGCAGCAAAAGCCAGTCCATCTGACAGCTATCTTATTCTTTCATATGATCCGTCAGCCTGGACCAGCGAACACTATATCGCCATAGATAAAGAAGTACCAAACGAATCCACCACAACGCTAACAGGTAAATATCAAACAAAGGTCTTTGAAGGGCCATACAGAGATGCCAGAAAATGGGTCAGCCAAATGGCAGAACACATGAAGAGCTCAGACAAGGAAATGAAGAAACTTTACTTCTTTTATACTACCTGCCCAAAGTGTTTAAAGTACTATGGAAAAAATTATGTAGTAGCATTTGCTGAAGTAAAATAAATGGATAGTAAGTTTTTACAAGTAGCAAAATCCGCAGCCCAAGAAGCTGAAATAATAATCTTGAAATATCATCATGCTGATATTGATGTTTGTATAAAAACAGATAATTCACCCATTTCAAAAGCTGACCGTGAGTCTGAAAAAGTAATTATCGATACATTTAATTCTAAATAAAACGACAAAATATATCTTTTTATTATTGTGTTAATAAAACAATGAGACATGAAGCTGAAAATAATCCACCAGCCCAAGAACAAGTTTCACCAGAAGAATGGAACACATTTCGCGATAGACTAGCAGGAATGAGGGATGAGATATACGAATATTTTTCTAAAATAGATGAAACACCAGGCTGGTTTCAACAAATGAAAACAGAATTATCAACTGAAATAAAATCTATATACGATGACCGTACAAAATATTTAGCCTGGCATGCATTTGTGATGGGTGGAACAACCCCAGAGATGAGTCCAAAATTAGACTTCCCGGGTGAGCACTCTATTGAAAGATTTTTCCAAACTGTATTAGACAGAATAAATACCGAAAGTTCCGATTAATCACTAGTGCCACTGCCCTGTTATTATACTTGAGTAACAAAAAATGCCCACTTTTTACGGTGGGCATTTTTTCTATATATCTGAGAAGTTTATGCTTTGCTGACTTTGACAGCGGCTGGGCCTTTTTCAGTGTCCGTAACTTCGAAAGTGACTGTATCGCCCTCTCTAAGTTGGTCAAATACTCCGCCCTCTACTTCATTAGCGTGAAAGAATAAATCTTTGTCGCTACCTTCAGATGTGATAAAACCGAAGTTTTTATCGGTTAATTTTTTGATTGTACCTTGCATCTTGTAGAAATAATACGAATTAAGAGATAGTAGACTCGAAATTCGACTTTATTTCTAGACTTACTATGCTCACTTATATAATACCACTCTATCAGATTTTTGTCATCTTCTATAGCGGTATTAGAATAAGGTATCATACCATGAATATTGTGTCAATAGGCTATAAATGTCTGAATCTAAAGCTTTTTTTACATGGTTATTTTGGTAAAAATATTCATTTACCTTTTTGGTTTGTATTTAAAGATTGTTTATTGTTTTATCAAAAAGAGGTATAATAATTGACTGATTATTAAATATATATTCATGGCTACAACACAACCACTCGTCCACATGGTATCGGACGAAGAAGCCAAAGGACAGGCTAGAGATCTCTTTGAGGGAATTAAAAAATCTACTGGTGGTAAAGTCCCCAAATGGATGAGGGTTATGGCAAATTGTGACGATGTCTTAGTCGGTTTTTTTACAATGTATAAAGCTATTATGGACGATGCGCCGGTAGATAAAATGCTTAAATGGAAGGTTGCCTATAGAATTTCCGAGATGAATAAGTGTGAATTTTGCGTTAGCATCAGTAAAATGCAACTTAAGCAAATAGGCTTACCGGATGATGAAATAGAAAATATTGACAAGGCTACCAACGACAAGGAAAAGGTAGCTCTGGAATATGCAGCTGCAGCCACTGAACATGCCTATAATATTAAGCCAGAAACATTCCAAAAAATGAAAGAGCTATTTTCCGACGAACAGATAGTAGAGATAACCAGCGTGGTAGGATTATTTAACTTTATTAATCGTTTTAATGACTCACTGGGAGTACTGCCAGATATAGAATAGACTGATATTTAAAAACCATCTATACCTAGGTGGTTTTTTAATACAAAATAATTTTTAAACAAATTCTTCCGTATTCTACTCAATGAGTGAATAATACCTCCATACCTATCCATAACGTGATCAAGGCACCAATAAAGACAGCAATAAATACAAACGCTGAACGTTCGTGTCTTCGTATAATCGCAATCAGGCCGACTACAAAGCTGGCAATGCCGCAAGCTCCAGCGAGTAGACCTGTAATAGCCAGATACAAATTATCAAAAAAGCCTTGACCGCCCCTCTGGCCGTCTGCTATGAATATCAAAAATACAAGTACAGAAACAAAAAAGGCTCCAATTAGACTTAGTGACCATTTTCCCAATTTTGTACGTGGCATAGTTGTTTTCTTT
>JAHIZJ010000067.1 GCA_018814765.1 Patescibacteria group bacterium | reverse complement strand
TGCCATAAGACTCAGGTATAGTTATTATTCCGTCCAGATCACCATCTTTCATTAGGTCTATGGCCTCGTCTTTTGAGGCCACTACTTTTTCTTTAAATAATTCCAGCTCCAGAATTTGTGTTTTGAGTTGGTCCGATGTTTCAGTTTGTGACTCATCGACTATCGCTATACTAAAACTTCCGGGAGCATCAAAATTAAACAGCCCAAAGATTACCAAGAAGAGTAGGGGAAAAGCCAAGGACCAGAAAAGCGCCTGTCGATTTCGGAACATCATTTTCAGATCAGCAATAAATAATTTGTATGTTGAATTATTCACGGAGTTTACTTCCTGTTAAGTCTATAAAGACATCTTCCAGAGTTGCGCGTTTGATCTCAATGCCACGTAGACGATTATCGTTTTGCATGGCCCACTGTATTAGTGGTGGAAGAGCCACCGAAGCATGTGCGATCTTCAAGCGGTAAACACCTTCACCATTTTTTTCGCTGTCAGTAATTCCTTCAATCTGGCTGAACACATCAGGCTGAACCAGTTCTTTTTCTAGCCTAAAGCTCAAGTGAGCCGATGCATCAAGCTTGTCAACCAATATCTCTGGACTATCAAGTGCCACTATCTTGCCCTGATCTACAATTGCGACACGATCACACAGCTCTTCTGCTTCCTCCATGTAGTGAGTAGTTAGGACGATTGTTCTGCCTTGTTCATTTATACGGCGGATGAATTTCCACATATGTCGTCGCGCTTGAGGATCCAGACCTGTAGTAGGCTCATCAAGAAATACAATATCAGGATCATTGACTAGTCCTACAACGATGGAAAACCTTTGTTGCTGTCCACCCGATAGATGCGCTACTTGAGATTTGCTTTTATCAGTCAGGTCAACGATTTCTAATAACTCTTCGGGTGGTGTGTGTTTTGGATAAAAACTACCAAAAAGATTGAGTATCTCAATGAGACTTAAATGATCGAAAAAAGACGAAGTCTGTAGCTGAATGCCAATATGCTCCTTTACTTTGCTAGTATCTTTCGTTGAGTCAAAGCCCATTACTTTCGTTGTTCCGCTAGTAGGACTCTGTAATCCTTCAATAATTTCCAGGGTAGTTGTTTTACCCGCTCCATTTGGTCCCAGCATACCGAATATTTCTCCTTTGGCCACATCAAAAGAAATACCATCAACGGCTTTTAGTTTGCCACCATCGGGTTGGTTGAATTCTTTGACTAGATTTTCAAGTTGGATTATTGGCATATAAAAGATTTTAGCACATTTTGCTTATCGGTTCAATATAATTAAATACAATAGGCTGTTTCTATGAATAATTATACAACAACTCGCAAGCGAGCGTTTAAGTTAGCTAGTAAAACTTGACGAACTATTGTATACATGATAAAAAAATATGATACTATTGTTTGTAACCTCTGTACCATAAGCTAAAGATTGGAGGTCTGTTGTGAAGCTATGGAAGTGGTTCATGAAGGATTGGAGAAACGGCATGTTAGTCATGGTGACCTTCGCTTTTCTTGCAACGGGATATATCATCACGCTGGGCAGTGACCAACATGATGATCTGCGTGGGGAAGTTAATTCTCTCAAGCAGGATCTGGCCGTATGCAACGAGGCACTGGCCATTCAGTAGTCTGATGATTCCTCGTAGTATCTGGAGCGACCTCACTGGGCTGCTCCTTTCTTTTTGGATAAAAAAACCTCAATAGAGATAATTTATTAAAAACCATCTAACGTTTAGGCGCATACTCCGTTTTGTGTGCTGTCAGCTGTACTGGGCTCCATGCTACTCTTGACAGAGTAGTGTTTTTGTGATAAAGTTGTTCGTTCAGTAATGCAGGTCACAGTGTTGTTTACCTAGAGGGAGGTATTGCTATGAGTCGTTTCTTGTTCCTTTTACTAGTCGGCATGCTCTATGTCGGGGCGCCTACTGGGTGCTCGCAGCACACAACTGTGCCGCAAATAACCTTGATCGAGCCGGAACTTCGTATGTTACCGACAATTGACTTTTTCTTCAGAGACGATCCGAACGTTCTCCTGGGCTCACTTCGTGCCGCGGCTGACGCTGCCAACGCTCCCCGTAACGGGACTATTTTTGTCCGCGAGTATTTCTCGACCGACTCCACTGGCATCAAGGAGGACGTGTTCCTACGCGATTACAACTACCTCGAGCACAATCTCACGGGTGTAGCAACGCGTGGTATCGATAAGCTAGTGTGGGATCCGAAGCACGGTGTTGCCGTCTTCGGTATGCAAAGTGGAGGAGGCGTTTACGGTGTGACGACCGATGGGGAAATGATCGGAGTAGTCTCGAAGGGCTATTCGCCGTCGTTCACAAATGACGGGCGCCTTGCAGTTGTGCGGGGGCGACCTGCTATACCCTCCGATAGTGCGCGCGTCTGGTTTGACGGCACGCTCTATCCGCTGAACTATCCGTATATCCGTGAGCTCATGGTAACGCCGGATGGGACGAAGTTCATTTACATTCAGGTTGGCTCGAAAGCGATTTGGATGCAGGACATTGCATGCCCTACATCAGCGAGGATCATCGTTGAGCAGGGAGGTGGTTTTTCTTTCTCGCCAACGGGTGACCGACTCCTATACGAAAACGATAGCGGGTTCCATTGGGTCTCACTCTGCGACTGTTCGCAGACAGGCGACATCGTACTTCCGAATGCCGCCATGGATCACGACCCCTCGTACCTGTCTGACGGCGTAGCAATCGTGTTCAGTAGGAATCTGCGCGGCTGCGACAATGTCATGATCAACTGCTGGCAAAGCAGCATCATGTATTGGGACTACCGCCGGAATACGGAACCGATCCCTATCACTGAGAATCTAGAAACCCGAGACCGCGCCCCAGCACGACGCTAAAGAGACCCCGCGGGGTCTTTACAGCCAAACGCGCTGGTGACTTTTACACAGCCGAGGTAAGCATCCCTATTTATGGGAAAACTACCTCGGCTCTTTTTTTATTGAGTGCAAAGCTTGTAGTCAGTACTTACGTCGCCTTTCCAAATTGTAATATCTTCACAGTTTGGTGCTTCATCTGGACAATCCGAACTTGTTTCACATTTTTGATGGCACTTCAGGTCACCTTCCTGAGGTCCTTGTATTCCTCCTTTTGGCCATATTTGTGAGTCATAGCACATATAGCCTGTCTGGCAAGGATCAACACCGTTATCTGTATTACAAGATACTAGAGGTGTAGTGTCAGATTGATCTTTCGAAAAAAACAGATATGCGGCTATGGATAGTAACAATAGAACGACAATGGCGATGATAAAGATAACAGTATTTTTATTCATGTGCTTATGTAATTAATTATAATGTGATTGATCAAAGAGATTTAACATATTAGAATTATTTCATAGCAACCCGCAAGCGAGTGTTTACGCTCGCTAGTGATACTAGGCGCGTCTGAAGACGCGCTTGCGTAAGGGGGGGTAATGGGTGCCTGTCCGTCGAAGCTTTGGTGTGGGAAAGTTATGACTATTTTACGCTTTTTCTGATAGACTCAATAATTTTTCTTATATCACCCTCAAAGTGCCAATAAGTTAGTGATTGCTCGTCAAAGGGATTAACATGGATGTGCCATACACCCTCTGGCTCAATACTTAGTTTATCACCTTCTTCTAACTTATGGTTAGTGCCCTCGGGTTTATCAAATACTATCATTACACAGCTACCCTTAACTTGTGTAAGGTTTTCGATTCCACCAAGTCTGTTATGTAACATTAATGATGTGTTTGGTTTCAGCTCAAGATACCCGACACTTTTTTCTTTGGTGGATTCACCTAGATAAAAGGCCCCCTGATCAATTGGTACTTTTTGGCATTTTGAAATGTCTTGCATATACTTATTAGTTTAGAATGTATTAGGTTTCACAGGGACAGATAACGTTTAAGTATATGCGATGTTTTGTGTAGTGAAACGGAGCAAAATATGGGAGAGCGAAGTGCAACGAGTGAACCGCATATACTGTGTTAGGCGAGCCGAACGGAGCGATAGCGGAGTGAGAGTGCAACGTGCCTTGCGTATTTTTGAAAAATTTATCCATATTATTCCGTTTTTGGTGGGCTTTCTATTATTGTATTTGATTTTTTTGTTTTGAAAAATGGAAGAGGGGCTGGGGGTGAATTCCATTTTTCAGAACTCTTTATTATTAAAGGTTATTTTCTGCAAAACTATAATAACTATTTGCAACTACGATCATATGATCCTGCACTGTTATGCCTATAATTTTACCCGCCTCAACCAATCTTTTTGTTGTTACAATATCTTCTTCTGATGGCGTAGGGTCACCAGAGGGGTGATTATGTGCCACAATTACATAAGATGCATTTTTTAATACAGCATTATTAAATACCTCCCTTGGATGTACGATGCTTGCATTTAGAGAGCCGACTGATACATTGTTTACTATTAACTTATTTCTTGTATCAAAGAACATAATTGCAAAATGTTCCTTTTTTTCCTTACCTATTTTTTCTTTAAGAAATTCAAATAACATTTGTGGTGTGTTTAGTTCTTTCTTCAAACTAATTTTTTCTTTTGCGTATACTTGTAAAATATTTTGAAAAATTTTTACTCCAATAGCATTTGATGGTCCAATTCCACTTATTTGCATAAGCTCATCAATGGATGCATCAAGTACTCCAACAATATTACCAAATTTTTTAATAGCTTCTTTAGCCATTGGTTTACAATCTTTGCGTGGGGTATTCAGGGAAAGAAGTAATTCAACAATCTCATAATCAGCAAAACCCTCAAAGCCGGTCTGCAAAAATCTTTCTCTTAGTCTTTTTCTATGTCCATCACCTTTATGTTTTAGGCTAACTTTGTTATCCATAGTTTTAATTATTTATCGAAACTTAACGATTCGCCAGATTTTGAACCATATTGCACAGTTTTATGTGAATTTCTAGATAATCTTTCTTTGAAATATTGCTGTGTTTCTGGATCAGTACAATATATGTAACATCCTTTCATTCCGCGTGTCATAAGAGTGCGGTATGTATTTTTTATTATCATATCGGCTGTGCCTAGAGCGCTTGGTTCACCCTCTCTTATCTGTTGTGTTATTCCCCATAAAGATCTATCTGTAGTTGCTCTTTTTGTTCCATCTGTAATAATTTTTCCATTTCTGACAATTAAATCAGGACCTATAATTACCCCCACATAATCTAAATCTAATCCTTGACATGTATGAATGCACCCGATCTCAGTAACCGATTCGGGATGAACTAGCCAAGCTTGTCCATGTTCTGTTAAATTCCAAGTAGCCCTGTAATCATCAATAATTATGTCTTTTAGGTCTCGATTTTTTTTACTAATCCATTCCCAGCAATATCCCGCAACCATTCGCGATTTTTTATTATGCTTGTTTAGACGAATAATTTCTTCGTGGACCAATTTCGCATCATCAAATATTTTAAAATCATAATCAATGCCCTCCAGTGTCTCGTTGGCAGTTTCCTTAATTTGCAATAAATTATCTAGCCATGGCAAATAACCATCGTCGCCATTGCATCTAAACTGACTTGGCAATTCAGCTTCGAGAATATTTGCCCCCAGTTCAGAAGCAATCTCTTTGATATATTCTTTTCTTCCAATGTCGCTTGTTTCAATGCGTTGGTTTTCGTCAATAAAAAAATACAAAAATTTGATGCATTTATAATTTCTTTAATCTGATTTTCACCCTTCTTAAACATACCTGTTTTTAAATTTAATCTATGCGATTCATCTACTATAAGCGCATTAAAAGAATTCTTCTCTGCATTATAGAAGCTCCCGGAGGAAGTTAATAAATTTCTTATTCGTGTAGCACTAAATACGCCAGACAACTTTACTTCGAAAACCCTTCTTGGTGCGGAATTTTTTGTGACGTATCTTACATTATCACCTTTGCTTGTAAGTTCAGAAAGTAAGTTAATAGCAACAACTGATTTACCCGTCCCCGGCCCGCCTTCGACAATAAAAACATTTTTATTTAATTCGGTCGATTTTCTGGCTAATTCTAAAGCTTTTTCATAAACAAGTTTTTGATCGTCAATCAAAGTAAACTCTTTTTTATTATTTTTCAGCAGTGAAGCTAGGCAATCGGCTAAACCCTTTGATGGCTTAATTTTGCCATTTTCAATAAGATATAATGTTTCTTTATCATCTCCATATTTAACAAAAGTTTTTATAAAGTCTTGTAGTTTTTGAGCATCAGCTTTATAAAAAACGGGAGCTTGTTCTGTGTAAAATTTATAAAGATCATTATCTATAACATTATCTTTTTCATAATTATGTAAATATGCACATGGTTCTAACGAAATATCATTTTCTTCTATACTCTCATTAAAATCCTTTATAAAAGTTGCATAGCTCCATACTTGATATGACGGATGTTCAACTTCTCTAATAGATCCGCCAACAAATGTTTTAACAACTCCATCCATTTCTGTTAATTCTGCCTTTTCCCATTGCTTCAATTCAACCAATACGGCAATGGGATTTCTGTTTGTATCTTTACCTGTAATAATAAAATCTATTCTTCTAGAAGAAGATGGTATTTTATATTCTATAGCAATACCTGCATTGTCAGGAATTCCAGAGTCTCTTACTACTCTATCCATATAATTCATTGAATTACGAATAGCTGTCATTTGGTTTCCACCAAAAATAGGCCCAGTTTCTCTAACGAAAAAATTTTCTATGGAATTAGAAAATACATCTTCAGTGAATTCTTTTTTCGTTTTAGAATAAATTATGGGCATAATTTAGAGTTTATTATATTTTGTGTGCCTTCCTTTTGATTTTTCGACTGGATATTTTTTTTCATTCTTCAAAATTTTCTTTTCAAGTGCCTTTAATACGTCAATATCTAGATCATGACTCATCAATAAAACCCAATAAAGCACATCAGCTAACTCTTCACCGATTTCAGCTTTATTGGTTTTGATATACTGTTTCATCTCTTCAGCATTCTTCCACTGAAAATGCTCCATAACTTCTGTCGCCTCTAAAACTAAAGACAAAGCAACATCTTTGGGATTATGAAATTGCTTCCAATCACGTGCATTGCGAAAAGAAATTATTCTATTTGTTAAGTCGATTAATGATTTCATAGTATTGTTATTGTTATTGATATTGTAATCGTTTTCCCCTTATAAATAAATCGTTTTCGGAGCGAAGCGGAGAAAATACCATAGACCCCCCTCTAAAATAAATGAAAATAAAATTTGTTCATTGCAGAAAAGTAATAGGCGTCAGCCGTGAAAAGAAAAGTATATGCCATATATCTCGTTATTATGCGAACTATTCCCATATAACACCCCAATTATTGCATATTTTGCGAAGTAATGCCATGCTATAGCTTGATATTGACACGCCTACACCGCCTTGAGCGGTTACGGCGTGCAGGACTTGACTGAATAGTGTCAGAAGAAATTAACAAACCACGATGCTTGGCATCGGTATATGCCCCTATTCTTGACAGAAAAACAGGCGTAATGTAGAATAATTGTAGGTATATTTTATATTCACAGATAGCAAGACTTCGTCATGATTTGGCAAGCAGAGAGGCATAACTTCTTTGTTTGATACAATTCTTGACTAAAGAATTTTTTTATTTTTTCATGAAAAAAAAGAGTCCAATCGAGACAAAAAAAAGGCTTCCTAAAACGAAAAAAGGCTTTATTGAGGCGAAAGGTGAGGTAGAGGAGCTACTACCCAATACTACATTTAAGGTAAAGCTGGAAAATGGTCATATAGTTTTGGCTCATCTGTGCGGACGCATGAAAATCTATCGGATACGTATTCTTCCCGGTGACAAAGTAACCTTGGAAATGACCCCGTATGATCTGACCAAGGGTAGAATAACGTATAGACATTAAAATTAACAATTAAGAATTAATAAACCATATTATTTGGTTAATTCAAAATTAATAATGAAGGTTAGGGCATCAGTAAAAAAGATTTGTAAAGATTGTAAGATAATAAGACGCCACAAGCGCCTTGTTGCTATATGCAAAAATCCTAAGCACAAACAGAGACAGGGATAAATTTTAATTCAAAATGAAGAATTAAAAAGTAAAAAATAATTGTTAATTCTAAATTATAAATTATTAATTAATACAGATGGCGATTGCACGTATTGTCGGGGTAACACTTCCGCAAAACAAAAGAGTAATAATAGGACTGACATATATTTTTGGTATCGGAAATACACTATCCACTAAAATATTAACTGAAACTAAAATAAGCCCATCTATTAGGATTAAGGATCTGACAGAAGACCAGGTAAAACAACTGAGAGACTATATCGAAAAAGAGATACAAGCTGAAGGTGAATTGCGCAGAGAAAGAATGTCAAACATTAAAAGATTGAAAGAGATAAATAGTTATAGAGGCAGTCGTCACACAAAAGGATTGCCTTCACGCGGTCAAAGGACGAAAACTAATAACAGAACCGTACGTGGTAATATCCGTCGTACAATGGGATCTGGTCGTCGTCCATCTGCTGAAAAGACATAATTAATAAAAACTATGGCTGAAGATAAGAAAAAAAAATCCACCCAAGCAAAGACCACTAGTAGTAAAACTACTAAAAGCAAAAAGAGCTTCAAAAAAAAGAAGGTCAAAAAGTTTGTAACTCGGGCCATAGTTCATGTTATGGCAACCTATAATAATACTATTATCACTTTTTGTGACCCGGATGGAAACGTAATCGCTCAATCATCTGCCGGACGCTGTGGCTTTGCAGGACCGAAGAAAGCAACACCTTATGCTGCGGGAGTAATCGTAAAATCTCTTATGGATACAGTTCATGACTATGGTGTAAAAGAAGTGGATGTTCGATTAAAGGGAGTT
>JAHIZJ010000066.1 GCA_018814765.1 Patescibacteria group bacterium | reverse complement strand
TTTATTGCTACCTCGATCTGTAATGTCTTTATGTACTTTATCAAGGACATCCTTCGCCTTTTCTCTACCGCCGAGACCAAATGCCAATCCACCGGCCAAAGCTAGCATTGCTACAATTCCTGTAAACAATGTTTGTAGTAATCCAGCTGCTACTTTTAGCTGAACCAGTGCCGCTAAGATACTGAATACCAGAATTGCCCACTTTGCCACTGTTGCTAAAAAGTTTGCAGACAGTAAATCAGCTGCTGAAACAGCCTTTTTTATGACATGCTGTGCAAAATTGGCGAATAATACACCAAGCAACAAAACAATTACCGCTACTATAACATTTGGAATATAAGCCACAATGCTATTTAAGAACTCTGTAACTTGATTTAAGTTCAATATCTCTGATGCTGATATAATAAAGACAATAAACAGAAACCACTTTACTAAGAATCCTCCTGCTTTAGCAATATTTAGCTTTAATCCGGCTTTTTCAAAACTATCTTTTATTCCAATCCTCTTTAATGCATTATCGATCCAGACTATTCTCAATACACGTACCACAATCTTTTCTACTACTATAGCTATATACCAACCTATTATCAGTATTAACAATGCTCCTATTAGACTTGGTAAAAAGTTAATAAAACTTCTCCATATGTCTTGCAGTGAAGATACTAATACGTCTCCCCAGTCACTAATTGTGTTCATTTAATTCACCTCCCTTCTATTTATTGGCTAATGTTATATGAAATATCGTACATGTTCCACGTGGAACATGTTATTATAGATTGACATTGCATACATTCAACTAAAATATACCGCTTTATATCGTAAACTGGCCATTATTCTGGTGGTAATTCTTAGCAATATAAATAGCATTATTATTAAAAGATAATTTACACTAAGGAAATATACTAATATTGCAAGAGTTGCTGTAAACGCTATTTCTATCCAATCAAATAGGTTCCATGAGGAAAGAAACCTTTTGTCATAATTATTAGGGTTATATTCAGAACTCATTCTCCATATCCATGTAACATCAAAAACCCTATAAATAATGAAAGCAAATAGAAATGTTGTTATTGACTCGCTTTGAGTTGTAAATACTAGATAAAACATTGAAAAAATTATAAACGTGTGTAATAGAACATCAACTTCTCTTTTTAGAGGAAATTTTTTAATAGTTGGTGAATAATCAATCCAATAATCAACGAGATTAATATATACAAAAATAAATGCTATATATTGCCAAGGTTCTATTAAATCTGGCCACCATTGAAAACCAAGACCGAGAACAATACCTAACATTACATCAATAAACTTAAGACTAAAATCCTTTAAAACTGGTTTATTACCTTTTTTCATTTTTAGTATAATTATTAAAAAATATTCCACTTTGAATAAGTCACTCGCGGTCAATGTAGTTGACTGTGCCGGCCTCACTAGACTTCGATCCGTGGTAAACGGCGACTATCGCTCGAAATACTCGATTTGTTTATCATTTTGCCTTAACAGCGTGAAAGGAGTATGTGGTCGAAGACCACGAGCGAGGAGTGTAGCGACGAGTCGAGTGGTGGAGACGAGGGGAATCGAACCCCTTACCTCTTCAATGCGAATGAAGCGCTCTACCAAATGAGCTACGTCCCCATAAAGCATAGGCGGGCCCGCCTGCCATCGCCCTTGCCCTCGAGAGGAATCGAACCTCTATCTAGGGCTTAGGAGTCCCTTGTTCTATCCATTTAACTACGAGGGCATGGGCATTGGCGGGCAGATATATCCATTGAATCCCGATGATCCGCATTGCGGATATCGGGATCCTGATCGATCTTTATTAAAAGAGATCGCATCGTGACTATATGGGCATGTAACGATGTTCCACGTGGAACAGTATATCAACAAATTCTCCTAATAACTAACTAATACTATCTTTTATTTCTAATATTAAAGCTATTATAGTGTCGCAATACTATTCTATAAGACTATCTGAGACGGTATGTGCAAGGTTTGTTACAAATGAGCTTGTTGACTCGAAATAGTAGAGTATTCCTATAGCAAGTAATATTATAACAGTAATAATAATTATTGTCAATAATTCACTGGAAAGATGATTTTTATCTCTAACCTCTTCCGGTTTCTCCTCTATACCAATTTGGTCTTGAATAATTTCGTTCATTTCTTTTTTATAAAAATAGGATATACTCTTAGTCTATCCTATGCTTGCGTTTAGCTCAAGAACTTTGACAAAGAGGACCATTGAAACTACTATTTAAGTACTAATACTTTATAGTAATAAAATCTATGTTTACAAAAGATGAAAAAAACAGTAGCGAGTCAGAAACAATAATCGGTCCGTCAGTTCAGGTAGAAGGAAACTTTAATGGAGAGGGTAATATTATTGTTGAGGGTCAGGTATCAGGAAGCTTAAAAACAAAAGGTGACTTACGTATAGGCACAAATGCAAAAATTAAAGCTGACATTGAAGCAAGAAACATTTTCAATGCAGGAGAAATTCGTGGCAGTACAGTCATTGCAAAAGATAAAATTGAACTTACCAAAACCGCCAAGGTAAACAGTAACGTGAAAGCTTCTGTAATTTCTATTGAAGCTGGCGCAATTATAAACGGCAAAGTAAATATGTCACAAGAAGCAGCTGAGGAGTCACAACCACTTGAACTTCAAGACAAGAAAGAAAAGAATAACAGAAAATAATTCTGTGTTTATTATTTATAAATTCTGACTTCTGGATAATTAATTGTATTCTTAATCTTATATTCTTAATTCTGAATTGAACAGATGTACGTCTACCTTTACGATACTTTTATTAGCGAAGCAAAATTCCAAAACACGATAGCCCGAGTCGAGACTCGTTTAACCGACCTGGGGATTGCTGGAAAAATTTGTCGTCTATCGGTTCTTACTAGTATTGAGGAGCTAGTCAATGATGCTGTAAAAAATGGCGCAGAGACAATCGTAGCAGTAGGTAACGATGAAACAGTCAGCAAGGTTATTCCGCTGATTGCAGATCACAAGGTTAGTTTTGGGATAATACCAATCGGCAAGCCAAGTCGACTGGCTCAATTACTTGGAATACCTGAGGGAGATAAAGCCTGTGACGTCCTTTCAGCTCGTGTTGTTACCAAGCTTGATCTCGGTAAAGCTAATCAGCATTATTTTCTTTCCCGCTTAGAAATTCCCGCTGGTGAATATGAAATCCAACTAAACGGTCAGTATACCGCTCGTTCACTTAATCCAAATCAAACTATAACTATTTATAACTTTGATAGTTTAGCTCCGGGCGTTGTAGCTGACAGAAGCAATCCGCGTGATGGTCAGCTAGAGCTAATATTCTCAGGTGGTGAATCTGCCGGGCTTGGAAGATTTTTTAATAAAGACTCTGCGACTGAAAGCGTTTTTCCTATTAAAAAAGCTCAAATTCAAGGCTTGAATCAAGACCAGTCGGTCATAGCTGACGGCTATACTATCATCAATACCCCGGTCAATGTCGGCGTGGCCCGTAGCCGTCTGAAAATGATTGTCGGAAAGAGTCGCGGGTTTTAAAATTAACAGTAGATATTCAATTCCTATATACTTAATACTTTAGGGATTTTTTATTGACAAAAAAAGTGAAAACGGATAAAGTTGAGCTGCTAAAGTTTAATATAGATGCTAATAGGTAGTACTTGTATCTGCTCGGTAAGGTTCTTTGAAACAAATCGGAGGAATCGGATGCGAAAGAAGCTCAATTGGAGAGATCGGCTAAATCCAAGGTATGTGGAACTAGCTGAACTATTGGTTAACTACTCGACCGAGGTAGGGAAGGGCAATCTGGTTCTTCTACAAACCGACATCCACATCCCACATGACATGCATATGGCCGTTATCGAGACGGTACATGAAGCCGGCGGTGTTATGATGGAGCCTATTATAACGGATCCACGTCTGACAGCCGCTGCTCGTACGGGCTGTACCTCGCGCCAGCTGGCCGTCAACGCAGCCTCCTATGAGACGCTATTGTTGGGTGCTGATGTGCGTATAGCGTTCAGGGCTTTCGCCAATAAGGTCGAGCTGTCCGGCATTCCGGGTGAAGACACTCAGCGCTTCAACCAAGTCTTTACCAAACTGATTTTTGATGAGGCGCTCCAACACACTCGCTGGGTTCTTACCTCCTGGCCAACGCCCGCCTTTGCTCAGTTGGCTGACACGTCAACAGGTGAGTTCGAAGACTTCTTCTTTGGAGCCGTCCTGACTGACTATGCAGCACTAGGTCGTGCTATCAATCCCCTGGCCACCCTAATGAACAGGACCAAGAAGGTCAAAATCACCGGCCCAGATACCAATCTTACTTTCAGCATCGAGGATATCCCCACGGTAATCTGCGCCGGTGACAGAAACATTCCTGACGGCGAAGCCTTCACCGCACCCGTACTCGGTACTATGGAGGGTCACATCACCTTCAATACGATCTCTGTCAACAGCGCCGGTCAGAGATTTGAGGGTATCAGGTTGGAATTCAGAAAAGGCAAGGTCGTCAAAGCTACCTGTCGCGCCGGTAATCAGCATCTGCTCGAACAAGCGCTGGACACAGAC
>JAHIZJ010000065.1 GCA_018814765.1 Patescibacteria group bacterium | reverse complement strand
TATTATCTTTATTCTAGGCTATATACCAATCAGACTAAACAATATTGAAGTACAACAGAGCATAATAGGCCAAAATGCCCCTATAATGCTACAGTATCTGATGTCAGCTGCTATGTTGGGTCTTCTGGTTAGTGCTATCCTGAGCGTCTATTTATTGCCCTATAAGCCATTTAAGAAAAGTAGAGTAAAGAAGGTTTTTTTAACTATTATTCAATGGTTACTTTTCCCTATATGTATGATAGTGTTTGGATCGGTACCTGCTACAGAAGCACAAACAAGACTACTATTGGGTAAGTATTTAGGTTTTCAAGTAACTAAAAAAGTTAGAAATTAATCAAGTTAATTTTGAACCGACAAAGTCAGAATGACCTCTAATAAAATCTAAAACAGGCGTATCATTTTTTGATGAGGGTTTTATGACCTGGAGCTCTAGGGCTCCTTTTTCAGTTCCAACATATATATGACCGTCTTTTTGAAAAACTTGCCCGGCAGGTGCTGAGAGAGAAATGTTTACATTTGCTTTTATTAGATTGATTCTTTTTCCATTGTAGAATGTATAGACCCCCGGCCAAGGATTATAGGCTCTGATCATTCTTTCTATTAACTGCGCTTCTTTGCTCCAATCAACATGACCATCTGATTTATTCATTTGTTTAGTCAGTGTGGCTTTTGATTCGTCTTGTAATTTTATATTTAGTTTACCAGAACTGTAGTCTAGGAGTGTTTGATAAAGCCAGTCGGGGCCTTGAGTCATAAACTTATTTGTCAAAGTTTTACTTGTTTCATCTACGTCTATTGATATATTTTTTTGATTGATAATAGGTCCGCAATCCAAGCCTTCAGTCATTTTCATAATTGTCATGCCTGTTGTGGTGTCTCCAGCTAAGATAGGGGATGAAATAGGGCTGGCTCCACGATATTTAGGCAATAGGGAAGGGTGAAAATTAATAATTCCAAAACGAGGTACCTCTAATAGTTCCTTTGGGATAATTAGTCCAAAGGCAACAACAATGTAAATATCAGCATTGATTGATATTATTGTATCCAACGTCTGACTGTCTTTTAACGAATTAACTTGTATTGTTTTTAGATCTAAGCCCTGAGCAGCTAATTTGATAGGTGGAGCTGTGAGTATTTTATGACGACCCGCAGGACGGTCTGGCTGTGTTACAACGGCTTCTATTGAGACATTATTTTTATTAAGTACTTTCAAAAACGGAACAGCAAGATCGGGTGTTCCAAAAAAAATACATTTAAGGTTATTGTTTTGCATAATAATTATGCTTTCTTTTCTTTGATGTTTTTAGCTATATCGATAAAAAGTATTCCATTTAGATGATCAACTTCATGCTGTATAACACGAGCCAGCAAACCCTTCGCATCAATTTTGATTACTACACCGTCTCGGTTTTGATAGACTGCTTTAATAGACTTAGATCTTTTGACTGAACCATATTTAAAAGGCACGCTTAGACATCCTTCCTCGCCAAATTCTTTTCGCCAAGAGAATTTTAAAATTTCCGGATTTATCATAGGCACCGGACCATCTTTTGTGTTTATTATGATAATACGCTCATTTAAACCAACTTGAGGAGCTGCAATACCAATCCCATCGTCTTCATACATCATGCGTATTAAATCTTTAATAAATGGTTTGTATCTTGGATTTTTTATATATTTTACTGTTGTGGAGATTTTTCTAAGACGTGGGTCGCCTTCAGTTATAATTTTCATAATTATGAGAGTAAATTATCGGGATTTAAGTCGATTAACCACTTGTCATTACATAATCTTATCAAATTTTGAACAATACTCGAATGTTCTTCAGGATATTTTATTATCATCTGCCAGTGATATAGATTTCTAACTTTGTATGTATATGAAGGTCCTGGGTGGATAATTTCTATAGATTTAGGTAAATCAGCCTTGTTTATTTCATGATAAAGTTTTTCCGCTTCTTTTTCAATAAGCTTCTCTTTTTTGTCTTTGATCATCAGCTTAACAATTTTCATTGAAGGAGGGTAGTTGAAGGCTTTTCTATTGTCCAATTCTGTAGTATAAAACTCTTCTAACGATAGTTTGCTGGCCAGATTTATCGCATAATTATCAGGATGAAACGTTTGTATTATAATGTCTTTGTCTCGTTTAGCAAAAAAGTTAGTCATTCTACATATTAGGCGAAATGTTGTTTCTGCAGAGGAATAATCAGGCAATGACAATATAGTATCAGCATTAATTATCCCAATAGCATCATATTTGTCTAACACCTCAGGAACGCAAACCTTTTTTGTGCCTAAGCCGATTGTAGGCCTACTCTTGAGAGCTTGCCATGAAGATATAGATGATATTGTTTTGATACTTGTGTTTTTAAATAAGTCGTTCAGGTCGTTTTCAATTTTTTGAATGCCCCAGCCTGATTTTTTTAAGTTAGTTCCATGACACTTGGTACATATCAGCTTTACCTCAACTCTGTTTTCGCAAAGATGGCAAACAAGCTCTTGTTTATTTTTATTAAGTAAATATATTGTATAGGGCTTCTGGCAATGGGGACAGGTAAAAACATGTCCACAGTCTTGGCAAGTAAGACTACTTGACTCTCCAGTTTTATTAATAAATAGGAATATCTTTTTATTATTTATTATGATGTTTTTGATTTTATTCTGTAGCTTGACACTAAATGGTAGATAGTTACCTAACTTTTTTTCTTGTTTGAGATCTGTTAGAGATACATTTTTTGGAACTATTGGCTTGCGTAAGTCAATTAACTCCAAGTTCTTTTTTATTGTTTTGTAATAAGTTGTTAAACGTGGTATTTCACTGGTGTACAATATATTGCACTTCATCGTGGTCTGTAACAATTCTGCTGCCTGAGCAGTGTGATAACGAGGGTTTTGTTCAGCCTGCCGATGATTGCTGTTATCTTCGTCATCGATAATTATCAAGCCCAAGTTTTGGAATGGCATGAACATTGTAGTTCTTGTGCCTATGGATAAAGAAACCTTGTTGTTTTGAAGATTTAAATAATTATTCCAAAACGATAATCTGGGTAATTGACGATGGAATATAAAAGGAGAAAAACTTTTTAACTTATTTTGCCATTGATTTACTAGTCTGATTTCAGGCGAAACCAAGAGAACTGATTTATTGTTACTAATATATGATTTAGTAAGCTTGTATATATAATCTTCTTTTATATCAATGTCGTTATACAACAATAACGAATCATTTTTTATGTATGGCCCGTTGCTTGTTTTACTTTTTTTGAATTTTAAAAGGCTTTTTTTGAATTCAATATCTTTTCTGGGTAGGGTATTCAATACTAATACTAAAGCTGTGGCAGGTGCGATAAAAAACGTTTCAGAAAAGCTTAATAGTAACTCTATTTGATTTTTAGTAAATTTAATATTTGAAAGTACTTTTTCGATTGGTTTAACATATCTCGTTGGGCTATTACTTTTTGAAGATATATTTATTACTACCCCATGAATTTTTAAATTTCTAAAAGAAATAAAAACAATACTTCCAACTTTTACTTCATTTGAAAAATCAGAAGGAATTTGGTAATCAAAAAAACCTAAAGCCCGGGGTAGTCTAAGGCAGGGGATTACGTGAGCATACATATTATTCTGAGTATCTTTTAACAATAAATTTATACAGCTGATAGCCATCAACTTCCGAGATGATTCCGGCTTTTTCGCAAGCAATGCTTATTTGCTGATCTACCGAGTCAATGCCATCAATATCGGGTAGAAGTACACCTGTTTTGTTTTGATTTTTTACTATGATGCCGTATTTTTTTATGTCCAAGTCTTCTTTTACAGCTTCTATTGGTTCAGATAGAATATCAACCGATATATGAATAATAGGTAGTTCAGATAAATCTAACGGGTAAAATCGCATATCTTTTGTCGCTGCAGAGATCGCATTTTGAATAATCTCATCAGCAAGATTGTTTTGAGAAGGATAAATGGTGCCAATACAACCGCGTAGCTCATCGTTTTTATGTAGGCTTACAAAGACTCCAGCTTTACGCTGGGTCATTTCTTCAGGTAGGTCTGCTGTTTGACCAAGAACCTTTTTATCATTTAGATATGTTTCTATGGCTTTTCGAGCTAATCTTGTATAATGATTCATTTATTTTTTTAGAGAAAAGTTTACTACCGCATAACCAACGCCAAAAGGTCCTTCGTATGAATAAACCTCAGGTGTATAGTTTTCATGATTTATTGCTCCTAAGACTATCAACAAAGATCTTAAACCGCACTCACCGGCGTCATTAATAAACGAACTGTCTAGCGATAAAATGGAATCTAGATCCTTATTTTTAATAGACTGTAGAATATCTTGGTCAAATAGTTCGCCATTTGGTGAATAGCCTCCGGGTGCATCGGGAGTCAATTTATGTGACAGATCACCTGAGGCAATTATTGCAATCCTTTGTTTTGATTTTTTTGCTATATCGTACAAGATTGATCCAAAACGAACATGAGTTTCTAGGTTAGCCCATGAATAGCTGATAGGAACTATTAAAAAATCTGAGTATTTTTTTGAAAGAAAAAACATCGGTACAGTAACCCCATGGTCAAGACTACCTGAATCAATACTATGAACTGACAATTTTTGTTCTAATGAAGCCTCGATAATACTAGAACAAAATATTGGGTTACCTCCTATTTCTATACTTGTGGAATCATCACTAAATTGCTTTAGATTACAGTCAAAATCAAGAGCGCTATTTATTATAAAACAATCAGGATTAATTGGTCCATGCGGTGAAATAATTATCACAAGATTAGGTTTTGACGTGGCAAATTTATCGGCCAACTTATTCAGCGCATGGATAGTTTTTTTAACAATAGTAACCTGTTTTTTACCGATTTGGGGAAGTATTATTGGTGGATGTGGAACTAATGCGCTAAAAACTAGGGGCATATATTATTCTACTATTAGTTTTGGACCAAGGGGATGGATAGACATAGATTTATCATTGGTATAGACTATATTTTCCCATTTATAACCAAGGGCATTAAATGTTTCAGCCGAACCAACGGGCCTTTTGTCACCGTTTGAAATGACATAAACACTTCCAGTACCGGGTGAAGTAACTATAGTGCCATCGGGAAATACGACTGGATCACCCTTAGGATATTGCTCAAGCTCTGATTCATTGATCGAAGTTAGTCTGTGATTTGGAAAATTAATCTCTAGAATTTCTTTTGACCATATGGGATGACGAACACCATTCTTGACATAAATTACACCACCGGTCTCTTTTGACTGAAACAGTATTCCCGTTGGATATGTACTGCTAATATCAACATCTTCTCCATTGTCATACGTATCAATGTCTGATTGTTCCACATCTATCACTTCTTCAGGGTTAAATCCTATTTGCCTAAAGACCTCAGTTGAAGTGATCAACCTTTTTTCATTATCAGATATTAAATAAGTATTCCCATTAGGCCCTTTTAATAAACTATATTCAGCAAATTTAATTGGGGGGCCGTCATTGTACATATCAATTTCAGTCTGGGAAACAGCAATTATATTTCTTTTATTAAAGCTAGCTAGAAAGGCTGACTTTGACCAAAATGGTCTTTTGACGCCGTTTTTTATCAGATACACGCCGGGCTTACCGGACACTTGGAGCAGACTTCCGTCAGGATATTGTGGGGCAAACCAATCTTGCCAAAGCTTACCAACCAGGGTTGCTCCTCCCCACCGCTGATCACCGCCACCATATTTACCAACCCAAGGGGTATATGTATACATTGCTGCTGTTGCTGCATTTTCCGGAGTAACCTGTATGCCGTCAAGAGTGGTCTTGGTGATACCGGGACCCCAGCCTGATATAGTAGTACCGTCTTTTTCTATACCTCCAAGGTACCATTCACCAACCATTCTTTTCGCAGCCCAATTTATCTGATTAAAAAATCCTTTATACTCTAGCTGTTTTGGTCCACCATCAGGACAGCCATAGCCGGTTGCCCAGTCTAATTGTGTCTGAGTTGGACTTGAATCAGTTATTAAACTTTGTTCCTTCTGGAGGGTTATCAGTAAATATTTAGGACTTATTTTATAGTATTGGGATGCGTCAAAAACAATATTCGCTGCAGTTTTTAACAATCCAAAAGTATTGTAGCTATAATCAGCCAAGGCGCTTGATTGATTCTCTAAAAAGTTTTGAATTCTACTGCTGGACATAGAGTCATAATCAAGAAGCTGTTCATCGCTTATAATGTTGTTTGGATTTATAGTAGTAGCAAGCAATGTTTGTGGTGCTAAGACAGAAATCAGCAGTGTAATGGCGATTATTTTTTTCATAATCTATTTATTATTTAATGGTAGTATTTTTCTAGAGATACATTTTATAATGTTATTTCTTTTCTATCTATTTTTTCTTTAAGCATGAGAATTGCCAATCCTGACCCCATAGCAACAATCTTATTTTGTAAAGCCAGGTCAACAGCATGATGATAATCAACTAATGTAACTTCAATGTTTTCATATCCTTTATTACCACGATCAAGTTTTTGCCTAGTTTTGTGAATACTATTAGCGAAAAAGAAATGAATTTTTCTATTTAATTGCCCATAAGTTTCATAAAAAGCTCCAAGCTTAATTAATTTGTCACATACATACCCGGTTTCTTCTTCAAATTCTCTTTTTGCACCAGATTCGATTGACTCTGACATATTGACGCCTCCGGAAGGGAATTCTATAACAGTGTCGTTAACCATATAACGATATTGTTTAATCATAACTAGCTTTTTTTCATTAGTCATTCCAATTAACATTGCTGAATCCGGACTATCCCAGTAGATCCATTCTTTTCGCTCATTATTTGGCAGCTCTACAATATCTCTCCTGACTTTAAAAAATTTTGAGTCTAAAATTATTTCAGATTCTAATTTCTTCCATTTATTCATATACTGTAAATTGATCTATTTATTGATAATATTTAATGATTTTTTACATTTATAACAACGACCTTGGTCATCGTATCTATTTATTCTAACACCTAAACGATCTATATTAAGTGATCGACACAGTGGGCAATAAGTATTTTCAGACTTATGCCCTGGAGTGTTTCCGACATAGACATACTTTAACCCGTGTTTTATTCCTATGTTAAGTGCTTTTTCAAGTGAAGTGGTTGGAGTGGGCTGGCTATCAATCAATTTAAATGATATACCCGGAGAAAATCTTGATATATGCCAGGGAGTCTCTGGACCAAGTTTTGTAAAAATGAATTCGGCTATTTGATTGAACATGCTTTGATCATCACTAATTCCAGGAATTACCAATGTTGTAATTTCAACCCAGACACCAGATTTTTTTAGAGTTATAAGGTTTTTAAGAATCGGGTCTAATTTACCGCCACAATATTTTTGATACGATTTGTTATCAAAGTATTTTAAATCAATATTGATAGCATCTAAATAGGGGATTATTAATTCAAGCGTTTCTGTAGACATAAATCCATTGGAGACCCAAATATTTTTCAGTCCAGAGTCATGAGCCAATTTCATTGTTTCCAGTGCATATTCGATAAAAACGGTCGGCTCTGTGTAGGTATAGGAAATGCTTTTACATTTTTGTGAGAGAGCATGGCTGATGATCTGATTTGGAGCAATATCATCACCAATAATATTCTTATTTTCAGTTTTTGGTTGTTGAGATATTTGCCAGTTTTGACAGTTATCACAACGAAAATTGCAGCCAAGTGTTGCAATTGACAGGGTGCTACTGCCGGGTAAAAAATGAAAGAGCGGTTTCTTTTCAACCGGATCTACAGCTTCTGATATTACTTTGCGATAAGTCAGCGCAAAAAGCGTACCATCAATATTTTCACGTACTGAGCAGGTTCCGCGACATCCTTTATTAATGGTACAACGGTGATTACAGACTTGGCATTGAACTGCTCCATTGGATAACTTTTTATAAAGAATTGCTTCTTTCATTGTCCTAATATTATAACCTAATTTGTGATATAATTCAAGCATTAAATTTAAAAACATGTCGAAATCAAATATAAGGTCTTTTATAGCGCTTCCCGTTGATTATGATGTTTTGAAAAAAATATCTAAGTATCTTTATAAGTATGATAATGATAAGGATCTACGTTTTGAACCAAAAGAAAAATGGCACATCACTACAAACTTTTTAGGAAATATTTTGCACGATGATGTATATAGAACTTGTGAAATATTAAATAAGATTGAAGATAAATTCAGATCATTTAACATAAGCCTGAAAGAAATTAATCTATTTCCAGAAAATAAACCAAGATTAATAGCCTTACAAATTGAACTTAGTAATGAATTGATAAATCTAAGAAGAGAAATTACAGAAGAGCTTAGGCTAAATAGAATTGGTCAGTCAGGTAGAAAGGCGTTTGTTCCACATATTACGTTAGCGCATCTAAGCAAGGATAATATACCCAGCGATTTTCAAATTAGCCTAAACGTAGAAACTAGAATAAAACATATTGATTTTATAGAAAGTAAATTAACCCACAGAGGTTCCGAATATATTTTATTAAAAAGGTTTACTCTAAATGAATAACATAAAAATATTAGGAATTACTATATCTAGTCTGGGACTTGATGAGTTGCGAGCAGTGTTATTAAAATATTTAAAAACAGATGGGTCAAAACAAATTGTCACTCCTAATCCGGAATTTTGTGTAAGGGCGGGACGGGATTTTGAATTTAGAAACATACTAAACAAAGCTGACTTGGCTATACCAGATGGTATAGGCATAAAACTTGCCGGGTTATATTTAGGTACACCTATTAAAAAACGTATAACGGGCATAAGGCTGGTTAGAGAACTCTGTCAGATTGCTTCTGACCAAAAGAAAAAAGTATATTTTTTAGGAGCAACAAATAAAACTGCACTTGAGGCAGCGCGTAATCTAAAATCAAAATACTCTGACATGAAAGTAGTTGGAGCAGAAAATGAATACAGTGTATTTGGGAAAATGAAAGATGACAAGGTTGTAAAAAAGATAAATCAAAAAAAAGCTGACATTCTTTTTGTTGCCTTTGGAGCGCCAAAACAAGAAAAGTGGATATACTATAATCTACCTAAGATGAAATCAGTCAAAATTGCAGTTGGTGTGGGTGGCGCCTTTGATTACTATTCAGGCAATGTAAAAAGAGCTCCTAGTCTATTTCGTAATATTGGTTTAGAATGGTTGTACAGATTAATTCGTCAGCCCTGGAGAATAAAAAGAATATTTACAGCTATAATGGTATTTCCGGTAAAACTATTTTTTAAGAGAAAGAACCATGCCTAATGAAAATGTAAGAGTAAGGTTTGCACCCAGTCCAACAGGCTATCTTCATATTGGAGGACTAAGAACAGCTTTGTTCAACTGGTTATTTGCTAAAAAACATAAGGGCACTTTTATACTTAGGATAGAAGACACAGATCAAAGTCGTTTGGTTGAAGGAAGCGTTGAAAACATTCTTGAGGCTTTTAAATGGTATGGTATGGACTATGACGAAGGTATAGACAAGGGAGGTGATTATGGACCATACATTCAATCTAAAAGATTAAGTGTTTACACAAAACACGCTCAAGATTTGATTAAAAACGACAAAGCATATTATTGTTTTTGTACATCTGAAAGGTTATCTAAACTGAGAAAAGAACAATCAGCCCAAAAAATACCTCCTCAATATGATGGTTTTTGCAGAGACTTATCAAAGGAAGAAGCTCTGAATAAAGTTAAAAAAGGTGTACCGCATGTTGTCAGAATGAAACTGCCAAAAGATGGGAATATTTCCGTGGAAGATCTTGTCCGAGGAAAAGTTGATTTTTCTTTTAGAAATCTTGATGATGCAATTATTTTAAAGACAGACGGCTTTCCGACTTATCAACTAGCTAATGTGATAGACGATCACATGATGAAGATTAGTCAAGTGATAAGGGCGGAAGAGTGGCTACCCAGCACCCCTAAACATGTCTGGCTGTATTTAGCTTTTGGCTGGGATGTTCCAAAGTTTGCTCATCTTCCTCTGATAATGAGTCCAAAAGGAGGCAAGCTCAGTAAACGAGATGGAGCTGTATCAGCCATGCAATATAAGGAAATGGGCTACTTACCTGAAGCAATATTGAATTTTATTGTTTTGCTTGGCTGGAACCCAAAAACAGATCAAGAGATATTTTCTTTAACTGAACTAATTAACGCCTTTGATCTAAAAAAAGTAAACAAGGCTGGCGCGGTATTTAATCTCGACAAACTGAACTTTATAAATAGTCACTACATAAAGAATATTTCATTAGAAGAACTAACAAAGCGTTGTGTACCGTTTTATAAAAAGGAAGGCATTGATACGAAAAATATACAGTATCTAGAGAAGGTTACAGCCCTAGTGAAAGATAGAATGACAACATTAGACGAAGTAGGGGAGTTGACCAGGTTTGTTTTTAAGTTGGCTGAATATGATTCTAGTGTTTTGATTCCAAAAAAAAGTACTCGTGATAAAACAAAAGACTATTTAGAACAGAGCCATGGTCTTTTAAACGGGGTGGGGGAGAACGATTTCAACTCTAATAAATTAAAAGAGCTATTTATATCATATATTAAGGATAATGATATAAAAACAAATGACATGCTCTGGCCGTTGAGAGTTGCTTTATCCGGACAAAAAAATTCACCTGATGTCTTTGATATAGCTGAAGTTTTAGGTAAAGCTGAAACCATAACTAGAACCAATCACGCCATTAACAAGCTATAATTACTTGCATTAATACACAAAATATGTTAATATGATGCTTACTTAGATTTTGCATATGAATATTTTTAAAGAGAAGATAATCAAAACAACTGCGCAGGTAGCTATTGTTAGTTTTGTTGTTGTTTTGCTTCTTGGAATACAAATTACCGTAGCGGCTGATAACAATACAAATGAAAATGTCGATAATGGGTCGGAAAACGTAGAGGAAGACATGACATCTGATGAAGCAGAGGAGGAAGACTCAGCAATTATTGACCTGAATTCACAAATTGAACAAAGAAAAAGAGAGCTTGATAAACTAAACAATGAGCACGAGAAATATAGAAAAAGTATTTCAATCAAACAACAAGAAGCTATAACTTTGGAGAGTCAATTATCTACACTAGATGATAACATTAGTAAAACTGAGATTGACATTCAAATTACTGAGACTGAAATAGATACGTTAAAATTACAAATCAGGGAAGTTGACAATAAGATAGCAGAAAGGGAGAAACAGATTGATGATCAAAAAGACAAACTATCTGCACTTATTAGGCAGCTGAACACAACCAAAGACACAAACTTATTAGAAATATTGTTAAAAGAAGATAAGTTTTCTGAATTTTTTAATCAGGTAAACTACCTTGAAGAGCTAGAGCATGGACTGAAAGGCTCTCTTGACGATGTAAAACAATTAAAACTAGACCTTGAGATAATAGACGAGGATCTGGCAATCAAAAATGAAGAGTTAAACGAAAAAAAGGATCGTCTTGATACAGAAATAGTCGATTTAGACAGTCAAAAAGACTACAAGATTGACTTACTAGACGAAACCAAATCAAATGAAGCAGACTTCCAAGAACTCTTGAATACAGTCAAGCGCGAACAGATGTCGATTAGTTCTGAAATTGATATTATTGAGGATACTATCAGGAAAAAGCTGGAAGGTGGTGATTTGTTATCAGCTGATGATTCTGCCACCCTGTCATGGCCCGTTAGTCCTGTTGGTGGTATTACAGCTTATTTTCATGATCCGTCATATCCCTTTAGATATATATTTGAGCATCCCGCAATAGATTTACGCGCC
>JAHIZJ010000064.1 GCA_018814765.1 Patescibacteria group bacterium | reverse complement strand
CAAATTGCAATCCCCTTCAAGCCTTAAATTGGCAGGTCTGGGGTAAACATTGTTTGCCTCCTGCTTTCACAATATCATAGAGCAATATTTAAATTAATTCTCTCATACTGGGTTGGGGGGAAGGAATTTTTGCCCGCCCTCGCTTTCCGATTCCAATTTTTTTTCGCCGCCTGACTGTTTACATTTTTTGATTTTTGGTGTAGCATTAAAATAGTTGAAAGTTAATATTACTGATACTTTAATTCTACTACTACGATATAGTATGTCAAACATTACAAAAACACTTAGAAAACTTAGAGAAGCCAAGGGATTATCACAGGAGAAGTTGGCGAGATTGGCTGATGTCGCTAATAATACAATTATTAAAATTGAAGCTGGTAAAAACCAGAATCCGACGCTAGATACTCTCAAGAAAATTGCCAGTGTTCTTGAGGTAAATATTGATGAACTAACAAAATGATTATTGCAAAAAGTGTAGGGGGGTAAAATATAAATAAGGTTCTAGTCAAAAAAATAATTAACTAATTTTTAAGGAAAAAAATATGCCTAAAACGCCAGAGAGTTTACAGCCAGACCAAGAAGTAAATAACAAGAATGAAGAAATAATTACACCAGAACGTGTTGATTTATCAGAAAAAGGGACGCCAATAATCGAAAAGAAAGATCGTATCTTGACCGGTATGAGGCCAACAGGTTCTCTTCATTTAGGGCACTATGTTGGTGCCTTGGAAAATTGGATTAAGTTGCAAGGAAATTATGACTGTCATTTTTTGATTGCTGATTATCAGGCATTTGGTGATTATGCTGATAATATTTCAAAAATTAGGGATTCTGTCATTGAAGTAGCCATGGACTGGCTCTCAGTCGGACTTGATCCTCACAAAACAACTTTTGTTATTCAAAGTTATGTGCCAGAGCATGCTGAATTAGCCATGCTTCTAAGTATGATAATTCCCAAGTGGATGATTGATCGTAATCCAACATTAAAAGCTGAATCAGCAACACAAAAGGATGTATCTTTAGGTTTTTATAATTATCCAGCTAGTCAGGCCGCGGATATTCTTTTACCAAAAGCCAATTTGGTACCAGTTGGAGAGGATCAATTACCCCATATTGAGCTAACCCGTGAAATTGCAAGAAAATTTAACCGTATGTATGGTCATATTTTTCCAATTCCAACGGCTTTAGTCGGTAGAGTACCCCGGTTGGTTGGAATTGATGGAAAGGCCAAAATGAGCAAGAGTCTGGGGAACTGTGTTTATTTATCTGATAGCCCTGAAGTTATTGCAAAAAAAGTTAAAAAAATGTTTACTGATCCGACTAGATTAAAAGCTACTGATCCAGGCCATCTTGAGGGTAATGTGGTTTTTACTTATTTAGATGCTTTTCATCCTGACGCTGCTGAATTAGAAAGTCTTAAAAAGAAATATACTGAGGGAAAGATTGGTGATGGAGAAGTTAAAAATATATTGGCAGAATTATTGAATGCATTTTTGGAGCCAATTAGAGAAAGGAGGGCTTTTTATCAAGCTCACCCAGAAGCTGTTCGAGAAGCTTTACTTGAGGGTACTGAAAAAGCTAAAAAAGTGGCTGCTGCCACAATGCTTGAAGTTAGAGAGGCAATGGAAATAACTGGCTATGAAGATATAAAAAATATCAAAAAGATAATTGAAAAATAATTTTATGAAAAATAAAACAATCCTTATCCTAGGGGCTGGCCAAATCGGCGAAGCTTGTGCGATTAGATCGATTAAAAACAATCCAAAAAAGATTATATTGCACACGCTCACCAAGGACGAATCTTTGGGCGCGTTGAAAAATATTCAAAAACATTTAGGTGGTCGCAGTATCGATGTTCAAATCTCATGGGGGAATGCTCTAGTCACTGAACAGTTAATGTATTTAGATCGTAACGAACTTCATACACCTGCAAATCGAAAAAAATTGATAAATTATTATTATTTATATCTAAGTGATGATTTAATTAAGTAATCATCTTTGTATTATTTAGTAAAGAAATGGAAACCAGACTATATTTTTGATGGTATTAATACCGCTACGGTTGTTGGGTACCAAGACGATCCCTATTCTCTTCCCCGAAGAATTCTAAACAAAAAAGATGACCAGGACTGGAGCGATTCAACGGAGAATCTTCTTGTTTCCAACATTGTTCCCAGCTTAATCCGTTTTACTCAAGCTCTTAAAAAAAGTTTATTTGATTTTAATGTCAAATGTTATGTAAAAATTTCTACCACAGGATTGGGTGGTATGGGTGACAATCTTTTTTATACCCATGGCGATGTAAATAAGCCCGGAATGTCTTCTGGAATACTTGGTAAAGTCGCGGCCGCGGGAGTTATTCATCAATTATTTTGGAGTTTGTCTCATACCCCGGGAATAAACATAAAAGTAGTTGTTCCCGCTGCTTTAGTCGGTTGGCAAGGAGTTGATTTTGGTAAATTTCGTTCTCACGGGAAAAATTTGCCTTGTGTTGATTCCAACACAAAAACTAAGTTGGTTGAAGGCAAGATTTTTGCATCGAGCAAATGCAAACAAGTTTCCTCTTTTATGGAAATGCCCTATGTTGATTCTGGTGAAAATTGCGCCTATAGTATGGGAGAGATGACTGCTATAACCGCTCTTGGTCAAATGGAGTGTGTCACTCGGGAAGAGGTTGCTCAAGCTGCGTATGAGATGGCGCTGGGGTCTACTCGACATGATCTTCTTACTGCCATGGATTTAGCATCGCTTGGACCATCGTATTTGGGCGGAATCCATAGACGGATTATTCTCGATAAACTTGCTAGGTTAGAGATCGAAAAATCAACTCCTAGTATTGCAACTAATAATCTTGGCCCTACAGTATCAAAACATCTCTTTGAGTTATATATTATGTTGGCTTGTAGTCAAAGATCCCTTACAATATTTACTAAATTATCAAGCAATGATTTATTTAAAAATATAAATAAATATTTAGAAAATAATCAACAAATACGTGCTCAAATAGTGTCTCTTGGGTTGCCTATTCTTTTTAGTGATAAGCAGGTCACAGTTGGAGAATATTTCTATGTCCCAAATCCGAAGGAGGAAAATATTATTACTTCTGAAAATATTGATCTCTGGGCAAACAGCGGTTGGGTAGATCTGCGCGAAAAGAATATTAAGTACTGGCAATCTGTCGCTAGAGATATAGTAGTGGAATTAAAGAAAAACAAGGAAAATGATGTTGCTGTAATAGATAGAAATTGGATTGATATTGAAAGTGCCGATATTGGAGAAATTCTTGGCTACGCTTATTCAATACTTGGTGGGCAGAGAAAAACTGATTTTTAAATTCCTTACATTGATAATCAAACAAAAAAATAAGTGGCGCACCAGTTTCGCTGGCACGAAATTCGGCGGCGGAAAAAAATTGGAATCAGAAAGCGAGGGCGGGCAAAAAGGAGGGGATATTCTATGTCAAATTTGTTCTATGATAAGGCGATAAATTATTTCTGATAATTGTAGGCCTGTTTATGCTTCAGCATCATATAGATGATATTCACCAGCTTTCTTTTTAAGCAACACAAGGCCTGATTTTTGCT
>JAHIZJ010000001.1 GCA_018814765.1 Patescibacteria group bacterium | reverse complement strand
ACTTTCAATTTTTTTATCTACAACATAGTCCCAGCCAAAACCATAGAGAAAAATCAATAACCCATAAATTACTGTGTCTAGATTTCTTTCTTTTAAATAGTTAAACCAACCCATATTTTTTTAAAATTGATTAACAAATCTTAAATCACCAGAATAAGACAATCGGACGTCCTTAACACCATAATAAAACATCATTAGCCGATCAATGCCTAGTCCGAAAGCGAAACCACTATACTTCTTTGGGTCTACATTCATATTTTTTAATACAGTTGGATGCACCATCCCTGAGCCTAACATTTCTAGCCAGCCCCGTTGACTACATACCGAGCAACCCTTACCACCACACAAGACACACATGATATCTATGTCCATACCGGGCTCGACAAATGGATAGTACTCTGGTCGGACTCTTATTTTTATTTCCTCATTAAAAATGTTTTTAAGAAACTCCTTTAACGTACCAATTAGGTCTGTTACTTTTATACCTTCATCTATGACTAGTCCTTCACATTGATAAAACTGACTTTCATGAGATGCGTCAGTTGCTTCATGCCTAAAAGTTCTTCCTGGTGCTATGAGCCTGACAGGTGGCTTACGTTGCAACATACTCCTTAGCTGTACTGGTGAAGTATGTGTGCGTAATAACAATTGTTCGCCCGGTTCTTTTGTCTTAGCCGTACTCCGACCGCCAGTAACATAATATGTGTCCCAGTGGTCACGTGCAGGATGATCGCGTGGTATGTTAAGTAAATCAAAATTATATTTGGCTATCTCTACTTCCATTCCATCAATAACCTCGAACCCCATTCCGTCGAATATGTCTTTGATCTTTCTTATAAACAAAGTTAGCGGGTGGTGTTTTCCAGCTTGGATTTTTTTACCTGGCAACGTTTCATCAATCACATGGTCTCTCACACCAACGGCTAGTGACCGAACCTTTTCATTGATTAGGTCTTCTATGTTTTTTCTAATATCATTACCTAGCTTACCTGCTTCTTTCCTCTGTTCTTCCGGTAATGATTTAACCTTGCGCAATAAAACCATTAACTCAGACTTACGTCCCAGGTATCTAACCCTAAGACCGTTCAATCCATCTACTGAAGTGGCTTGATCAATTTTATCTAAGACTTCTTCTTTTATATTTTTTAAGCGCTCTATCATCTTTTAATTTCTTTGCGCGTCAGAAAGAATAACTCTAACATGGCTACGCAGATTATAAACAATGTAGCATTCCACCAGGTAAATATTCTCATGCCCTGTAATATCAGTGAGCCAACAATGAGAAGTGAAAAGAGAAATGCCTGTCGAAAAGCCTTACCCACATGCTGAAAAACCATTTCTTTCTTGGAAAACCAAACTCGAAGAAAAAATCCAAGAATTGAAAATGTACCAATCAAGGCAAAGAAAAGACTGACGAAAAAAAGGACTTGCCCGATAAATCCTGCACCATCCGGATTAATATAAAATAAAACAGTAATCCAACCAATCCAGCAAATAGTTGTTACAATCGTCATTAGTACTAAAAAATTTTTCAACGACATACTTAAAAGTACCTCCAAATTTTTATCTATCTTTAGCGAAAAAGTGGTTAATTTCTATATGGTTATAATAACAAATTTGAGGGTATTTTTCAACCTTATATATAAATATTTTGGGGATATCTATTTAGCTAATATTAGCAATATTTTTTGATAGACTCACCTGAAATTGTCGACCAGTATTGGTTAATATTCTTTGACAAATCATATAGATATATTTAAGTGTGTTTGCTTGATACGTTTCAATAAAAAAAGACCGCAGCTTTTAAGATGCTACGGTAAGGGTACGACTTTGCTAATCGCTATCTCTTGGGCACATAAACGATTGTGCTCACATTTGCCAAGTTAGCTATGGTAGATGTTATCATGACCGAGAGAAGTCCAATAATAAACCCAATCATGCCATCAAGCCATGGATCTGTAAACATCACACTAGATGCCCTATTGGGAATTATGACGCCCATGCCGTATACACCTATTAGCCCACCCACCAACCAGAGTGTAAATACGACCTTGCTCCTTTCATTTTTGAAGATATACCCGACCACTAGTGCTACTAGGCATGTGACGCTCAGAGCCAAGCCTGCACCTATAATCATTTGTTTCCCGAGGAATAGACCGATTATTCCAAACGAGAAGAATAGTCCGAAGGCTAAGGCTAGGCCAGTCCAATAGGTAAACTTGTCATTGGGTACTAGCCACCCTGAATTGAAATGGATTTGCCTTATGTTATTGACTGATATCATTCTTCCACCTCCCTGATTTCAATGGCTGAGCAATCGCTGGCCAAGTACTGCTCTGGCATTTCGATTGTCTCACAGCTAGTTTCTCTCCATCTCTGGAAATACTTTCCAGCCTGATATCCGACAAACAGTACTGACAATAATGCAACAATAGTCCCAATAAGATTATCAGTACTATCAACACAAACTTCCAAAAATAGAATGCAGAGAACTACACCAAAAAACCAGCAAAAGGCCTGACTTCTAGCGCTTGGCTTCTGCTTCTTCTCTTTTGTCTTCTTCATCAGCACCATCCTCCCGGCTCGCTGTGTCAGCGAAAAATGTTAAAGAACGACTACGTCATTCACGATATACGATATACTGAATACAACAAAGTATATCATATTAATACGATCAACGATTATTGTCAATTTGAATAATAAAGAACCGCAGCATATATCTGCTACGGTAGGGTTGTTTGTTTACTCATTACTATGCTCAGCATCCTTGCGGTAGTATCTCCTCTGTACGCTGCATACAGCTGTCACAGACAAGGCCTACTGGGTGTTTGTGCGGTTGGTAGCAGCTAACACATATCCCCCCTGTCTGGCAGTACTCGATGAACTTGCCAAATCCGCTGTCACTTTGGTGAGCCGCGAAAACCCAGAGTGCAGCCATTCCACCAGACCCTAAAGTCAACAGGATACCCGCCAAAATAGCCAATGTGTTTCCATCCATATTCCCTCCCTATGTGAAAGAACCAACATATACAATTAGAATACTATATACAAATATCAATAGCAAGGTATCTATCATGAGTTGTCATATAGTAGAAATAGTAACAAACTACTTTTAAGTATTAAAAAGCGCCGCCGACTGTTTGAGCGTCAAATAAGTATCATATTGGTTTAATAGTACCTTGAGCGAGTTTGGCGGCGCTTGATTCTTTTGGTCCTTTTCTCATCAAGGAGAAAAGGGCGCCTTGCCGGCAGGCGAATTAAATGATTATTGGAATAAAAGAAAATTACTTTTCTACTGATCTCATAATTGCCCTGAAGACTTCCTCTGGTTCTGACGGATCAAGACTATCATCTATCACCAAACTTCCTTCACCTTGAAACTTTGGCATCATTCCATCACCGCCAGGCTTATTTTTAAAATCTCGGCTGGTATAAAATATTTTTTCAGCGCCAAGTCTAATAGCCTCTACGGTACTAAGCTTGGTTTGTGTTGCCACAGCAGCTGGATCGGAGCTAACAAATGCTTCAGCCTCTGTTACCCAAATTGGCTTATTCATCCCAAATTCGTCAAGTAGTTCTTTATAGGGTTTGACATTGAAACTATCAACATCACCACTGGAAATACAGTGCACATTGGCAATATCAAACCAGTCCGAATAACGACTATCAGTATATATTTTTCCGAAGACTTCTCTATAAAAATTGATGAACTGATCATCGCCACCGGCCGCACCTGCAATTAATACTTTTGCATCTGGATCGGCCTCTCTTATTGCATTAGCAGTATAGTAAAGTAAATCAACATAATCCTCTGGATCTCCAACAAAAAACTGCAAACCTCCTTCTCCAGCCATCTGCTGAAGGTCAGGTTCATTAAATACCTCCCAGTATTTAATCGGGTTATTTAAGTCCTTCATATCACCAAAACCATCACCATCATAGCGTTCGACAATGGCGTCCACCCAATTTTCATAAGCAGTCCAGTCATGTGGATTACATCGATACCAGCCAAACTCACCCACGAATTCTCTGCCTGACACTCGACAGTCACTGTAATTCGGCCTAGACTTCTGATCCCATTCAGCATAGGGCCAGATTGTGGCAAGGATCTGAACGCCATATTTATATGAACTTTTCACAAGCTTATCAGTATCAGAAAAATCATAAGAGCCACCCTCTTTACTCTGCATGTCTCCCCAAACAAATGGTCCCGGATGTGGCCTGACCCAGCCAGCTCCTAACTCCCTTGCCTCACGCATCTCTTTATTCGACGGCCCAATCAAAAAACCCAACCTCTCATCAGGTGGAATGTCATACGAAATTGGCTCATAACTACCAAAGCCAAACATTTCTTCAATATCAACTTCTATTTTGAAATAATCTAATAGTACAAACGCTCCCCCTCCAATTAAAACCACTATAATAACTATGACAAATAGTTTATTCATGTTTTAAGTATAATATTTATATATCCTAAACTCCTAAAGACTTCAGCAACTCATAAACTATAAATACCGGCCAGATAATCGCCTTGAGAAAGCCCAGCACACCTATCCAGAATGTCCCAGCTGTACTTATGTAATAAATCGCAGCACCGACCAGACCAAGTCCGTAGACTGCCCCACCCGATGTCCCTCCATTGATTTTTGGCATATTAGAATGAATCAATAATTGACTAGCTTAGTAATCGAAAATAATTACTCAATAATAACCGGATCTAAACTATCAAACTCTTCTTTCGAGTGGATAGGAATTCCGTAATAATCAGGATTCTTGTACTCTCCCTTTGTAAACAATGTTACATGTGGGACCTGTGTCAGAAGGTTTGTTTTCAATATTTTATTTAGTCTTTTATAAAACTTCTCCATTGATGGTAGATAAACTAATTGAATATAGGATTCACGATCTTCCGTTCTGTCATGTTTTGAATCAAACTGTCCGCTCTTTTTAATATGATAACGTTGGGATAGCTTAAAAGACCAGTTAAGGACTTGAAAAAGTTCTTCAAGCTTCTTCATTAACTCATTCTGTCCCGTCTGATTAAGTTTTGATAATGCGCTCTTTAAAGCATCGGCGCTCTCAAAACCCATAATAGTAATATGAAAATCATTATTACGTTTGAACCCCTCTTGAGTTGCTTTTTCTTCTAGCTCCATAAGATCTATATCATCAAAAGAAAGCTTTATTACGGCGAGATTACTATCTTCGATTTGTGGAGTTAATGGTGTTATTTGCTTTTGGTTGCTCATTATTTTAGTATCAATGTTTTATATATCTTTATCTTACTTTAAAACCCCAATAAAATCAACCCCTACACCAATTATTATGTGAAATTACGTATAAATATAACCTTTAAAAATGGTAATAGAGCAAACAATACTCTGTTTAATGTACATTCGGTATTGTTCAACTTTATGTCTTGACAGCATTCTATAAATCCCCTAATTTGAATGGGGACGCTCATTCTTTTTTGCACTTATGCTCATGGAGGAACTATGCCCAACACTGAAAGGGTTGCCCTTATAGGTGGTCATACTATCATTGTCGACACCACTGATTCAGCCTGCCAGGGTCTTGGTTTTAGGCATAACGAACAAATACGGGTTTCCGGTACTAGCGATGAGGGTAGCGTTATCGGGGTAGCACCGATGCCTCGTGATGCATGCTGTATTTGGAAAGGGAAAATGACCCTTTGGGTCCGAATTGGAAACAGAATATGCTTTTGTCCTAGCCCTCTCGTGGATCTTGAAAAGATCAAGCGGTCTGCCTGACAAGATCAATAGCCGCCAATATACTATCACAGTTATGGCGGTTTTTTCTTTACAAAGAACCAATTATTAAAGCAGTACGGAGACAATAAATAATTAGCTTGAGCTGATTCTTTAGCCACCGTAAAGAATCCGCCGAAGTCCAAAAAATAACCAATAACTTCCCTTTGGCACAACGAAGGCGGATATAGCTCCAATGCTTTAGTCACCGGCAAAGAACCCCCGCCTACCCCTTTACTCTTGAGAGCGAATAACGGGGTATGCTTTAGCCAATGCAAAGAATCCCTGCCTTACCGGCAAGTAAGCTGAAATTTCTAGTTTAATCCATCTCTCATATACTTTGTTCGCATCCACATACTCACGTAAGCGGGCAAATCCCGTCATCCGACGGGACAGGCTATTTGCCCGCCTACGCAAATAGGTGCGTGTTCTTTCCGTTTGACTATGGAAGTAAATCAAATCAAAAAACCCTCTGCTTAAAGGGTTCCAATTTACTTCTGATGAGTGGCGCGTGAATCCTATTGTACCTCTTTATGATTTGGGCTGGATGCTTCTGCGCTATTAACTCTGTTCTGAAAAACTGATACTGTCTGGTTATGCTCACTTTTCTTCGCAACACTGTGTTTATACGTGTCTGTATGACTTTCTGAAGTGCGGCTGAAACCAGCGAATACTTGATTGGTAATACTAGCATGCCTATTTATTCCTGTCAAGGGTGCTTACAATGGTTGGGATTCTTTTTTTCTCACATTTATTGTTTTAAACGTCTGTATCGTTTGAACCAAAGAATTAAGATAGACGCCATCGCTACTACTATTAACACAATCCTAAATGTCATCATTTCCTCATTAAACCATGAGATGAAGAAAGCCCCGGGACCGCAGTCTAATGAAATACCTTTTTCATAAGCCTCAGATACTTTATTTTCACAATCAATATCAGAAATATCTCCACGTAATATTTGTACGTTAAAGATCATTCCTACAATAAATATAACTATGGCAAAAAACCAGAGAAATCTTTTATCTTTTAATTGTCTGATTAAAATAAATAAGAGTGTTAGGACTAAAAAACTTATTAAGCAACCTATCCATATATTGCCATATTCTTCATCATCATAATCGTATACCAAACGTGAAGCTATTGGTATCCAAGTAACCATATGGATAACCAATAACCATAACCAGCTAATGCGTTGTTGAATATTTCCAGTCATAATATCCCTCTTTAAATATTTTGTTCCGTGGTTGGAGCAAAAAAAACTATTCAATAAGACTTTTATCCAAATAATAGCCAGCGAAAGTAACACCTTCGGCCAGCTTAACTAGCTTATCGTATTGTGACAGATAAAGATTATTACCAACAGTAAAATATAAGGCACCAAAACTATCCTGCCATCCAATATTCTGAAGTCCTTCACTATTTGCATCCACTATATCAGGTTTTAATAATCTAAAAACAACTTCTGGAGTATTATTATCCTCCAGCGTATACTTATCAAGTCTAATGTACTTTTGGTCGTTTGCTGTTTCGACCATTAAGATACTATAGTGAGTGTCAGTGAGTGTAGCCAAGCGATTATCATGCCAATGTGTTAAAGCTTCATTATTGATCTCGTCATCATTAAGAACTATTTCGTTACCATTCTCCAAATCATAATAGACCAACGCTGCGTAGCTCCCTCCATATTCACCGCCAAACCATTGCCAAGGATCATTAACAAAGACATCTGAGCTGACATGGGCATATGAACGAAAAACGGCATGCGACTGATTTTCGTCAAGCGCAAAAGGTACTCTACTTTCAATACTTAAGACTGGTGCGGGCGCATCATTTATCAGCCTAGTAATAGCAGAACCATCGACTGGTATATTGAGAACAGTGTGATAGCCTGACGTGAAAAGCTTATCATATTCTGCGTCTAATTCATCATTACCTGATACTCCAAGTATTGGTGTAAATGCTGTGATAACACTACTACTATCATTTGACCAATGAATGGGAGGTACAGGTGGATATCCTCCCCTATCGCCCCCAACCCACGGTATAGGCAGAAGATCTTTTACTTCCTTGGTTATTCGATTTACAGCTCGTAGAGAAACGCCCAGATAGCTGTCATCACCACCCCTCCGATATCCATAATAAGCCAGCCAGTTTCCGTCAGGTGACCAGGTTGGAACTAATATACGCCAAGCATAGTAAGCATCACCTGCTTTGTTCTCGTCTCGAATGAGTTGAGCAGTTTCTGTTTCAAGATCGTAAATCCAAATCTTATTCTCACCATAATAACCCAAATTAAAAACCCGCTGTAACGCAGCCGATTCATACCATATAAGATTACTAGCGTTAGGGACCCAACCCCAGCGTTCGATACTATCAGCAATCAGTCTAGAATTAACACCCACGGCATCAGCTATATATAATTCTTTTCTGGCATCGTGTTCTGAAGTCAGATTTATAGTTTCCTCTTCATCTTCGTATGTAACAGTTTCTATTGAAGGTATATATTGAGAATATCCTAGATATACATTTTTTTCAGAATAATGGGCATCGACTACAGTATCTCGGTCAACAATATTAAATGAGTTTTTTCCGTTAGCGTCAGATTTCCATATGTCGCCATCTTTGACGTATAAAATTGACCCTGACACATCAAGTGCAACATTATCTTCTGGAGTATTAATTTCAGTCAAAGTCCCAACAGGCTCAACACTGCCATTTGTATTTGTATCATTAGTATTACAATCTACAGGACTCAAACCAACTGAGGCATGCTCTTCGACATCAGCTTGAAACATAAATATCACAAGACCGGATGCGATAGCAACAACGACTACTATTAATACATATGTGATTTGTCTATTCATATTTTCCGAATTTATTCTAAATTAACTATAATTCAATTACCAGCCCTGGTCAAACAAAAAAAATCCTCTCGCATTACTACGAAAGGATAGACTCATTACAAGCGAATGAGTATTGATCTGGGTTTGAGAGTACAATTACAGCCCAAAGCCATGAATGTGGGTTCTGCCCAGAGCTTCCTCCTTATATCACCGATATCTGTTGCTTCAGCAATGATAGGACGAACAAACCGCACAGCTTCCTTGGTGACGACTCTGGATAGTGCTTCATGACCAATTGGTCTCGGATTAGCTGTATCTCTTTGTACGTCAACGGTTGCCGCTAGCTGAATATGAATGGTACAACCTCCACTTGGGGCTAGTGTGAAGTTCATCTCATGCAGAGTCATGCTCATACATTGCATAATGCCCTTTGGTAGGCCTATCAGAAACGCCGGGAATACTAGCACGTGCTTTGCCGGGTACATCTCCCCTTGATACAATAGCATGTAGCCCTCACTCACGCGGTAACGACAGAGCGAGAGAACCCAGAATAGCACATAAGCAGATAATGCATACAACACGATCCAGAAGACGTTCTGTGAAGGATCAACGAGCTTGTAAATGAAGCCGTTACCTTCTGGACCCCTCCAGGCGTCTGTGATCAATATACAGCTGAAGACGAGTAAGGCAAATGATGCGACGAAGCCCAAGAATCGTATTAGAGTGTGAAACCATCCTAGCTGTTCACCACTTGAACTAGCCATTCTAGCAAACGCCATAACAGTTATGTATATGGCCACACCTCCAGCTAGTGATATCGCATGGATCAGCCAGTTGACCTCTTCGATACTCATCGAACGAGTCCATAGCTGGAAATACCACACAGCCGTGAAGCAAATAACCATGAACACAGACTTTAGACAAGCCTTCAACATAAACATCAGGATACCTCCTCATGAACGTTTTTTGAAATGAACAAAAGAGCCTATCATCTTATCAATATGCGTTGTTTTGTCAAGCTTACGGTAAAATAAATGCGCGCCTAAAGACGCGCTTACGTAGGTGGAGCTTTTTCGTTTACAGTAATCCTTTATTTATTAATTTTTAATTT
>JAHIZJ010000135.1 GCA_018814765.1 Patescibacteria group bacterium | reverse complement strand
AAATATCCGGCTGTCGGCGTATGGGCCGCATTCGCCGTCCCAGGAGGGTATCGTGCCTATGGCCGCTCTTGTATTTCCGCAGTTGCTTGTTTGAGTGAATGGAACTCCCTGGCAAAAACTGTTTGTTGACGGTGACCAGGAAGAGTCGGTGCAGCAAAAACTGGCACAACCTGCCTGAGAGTTTGGACTGCAAAGTCTTGTGCAGCCGGAGCCGGGGCAATAATAGTTGGTGGTTGAAGTAGTTGGATTTGAAGAGCACACACAGCTTCCAGGTCCTAGTTCACAACCCCAGCAACTACCGCAAAGAGAACAAGTCCAGTAATCACTGCAACAACAAGCGCAAACACAACTTACGGTTGTGGTGGTTCTTGATTCGTAACTTCCTCTGTTAGTACAAGCTCCGACAGTTGTCTGCGGGTCATAACAGTTGTTTGTATCACCTCCACTAGGTGTGGAAGGCGTGGAAGGCGTGGAAGGAGTTGATGGCCTTCTTGGAATACACGATGGGTCGTCAACACAACGCGATGAACCACAAAGCGCGCTGCTGTTACAACGGGAATTTACTTCGTATCTAACCTTTTTTTGAGTGGAAGGACAACCGCCCGCGCCGCAGCCGTAATCACAGCGGTAGCAGTTAGAGCTGCCGGGTGGCGGAGAGGGTGGAGGCGGAGAAGAAGGGGGCGTAGAGGCAATACATGAAGCATTCACATTTCTGCCCGTGCATCTCAATTCGCAGGAACACCAGGCCGCGAGATTGGAGGGAGAGGCATAATCGGTACAGCTTGCGTTATACCCTGTTCCAGCCGAATTACATCTGGTGCAAAGGGTGGAATTCCATGAATTGGGAGTACAAGAGGTTCTTGCGTTACCTCCTGTAACAGTGTCGCTACCGCCATCACCACCGCTACTATCAGTTGTTCCCGATTCTGTGCTTGACGCTCCCGGATCACAACTAGAATTCGGATCGGCTGGATCGCAGGGCTGGCTATTATCGCTGACGCCCGCCCCGCTGTAACCACCACTATCACTACCTCCACTACCACCGCCGTCGCTACCTCCAGCACCTCCGCTGGAGCCGCCTTCTCCTGGCCCAGAACCTCCCTCGCTGCCCAAACCAGCAAAAGCTGTATTAATAAAATTAAATGATGCAGAATTAGACTCTGGAAGCTGCCAGTCAGTCATATACATATACTCTTGCTGACTGTAATCATTTAGACTGTAAACAACCTTTCCGTTGAAGTTCTTGAGATCATAAATAACTATTCTGGGATGATGATTGGGGTCTAAATTTAAGTCAGAATCAATTTCCTGCAAGGCTAAAAACTTATTGTCAGGCGAAAAAACAGACCAAAACGCCTTGGCAGTAATTATTTTCTTCTCCCGAATATTTATTGGTTCCCCCCACGATGAAACCTCGTACAAAAAAACTTTATTAACACCGGGTGATGACACAGATAGATACTTTCCGTCGGGAGACAGCGACATTTTCATAACCGTACTGAATTCGTTATCATTAATGGGTTTAAGTATTTTTTCTGTGATTTTTCCCGTAGTGTCCAACACATAAATTACGTCCGATTTCATGACTATAAGTCTCCCGTCTGGTGTAAACGTTGGGTAAGAGCCATTCGTTACAAATTTTTCATTGCCGTCTGAATCAACTATATAAACTTCCCAACTGTCTAAGTCATTAATGTCTTTTGACACATCTACAGAATGAAAGGCGATCAAGGATCCATCAGGCGACCATTGGGGCAACCTTTTCCCTTTATTGGAACTGGTTGTAAGTTGAACTCTTTTTTCTCCATTTTTTGAAACGAAAATCTGTGGAATGTCTTCCAAAAAAAGAACGACGGCCAAGTTTTGACCGTTTGGAGAAAATTTACTAGTTAAGTAATTATCGCCGGAAAATTTGGTTAACTTATCTCCTGATGCATCGTATCTATAAATTGCGGGAGATTTTTCGTTCAACGGCCTCAAAGTCAAATAAATCACCCCTGTCGGATTAATTTCTTCAGTAATAACCGGTTCTGATTTAAAAACAAAACGGCTTAAAAAATAGCCGCCTATTGCCACGATAGTTATTAAAACGATGAGCGTGATTATGAGATATTTCAGCTTTTTCATACGTTTTTGTTTTTTATTTTTCTTTATTT
>JAHIZJ010000063.1 GCA_018814765.1 Patescibacteria group bacterium | reverse complement strand
TGAGATTGACAAACATCATTAGTACATATAAAATAACAATATCTCAGTTGTGGGATTACTGCATGAGCAATATTACATGGAGGGGATAAGACAAATCCGATATGCGCCTTATTGGTGAGGCGGTAAGTAACGCGTATCGGGGCCATCACGAAAGTCTCTTAAGTGTAGTGTTTTCTCATGCTTTCTCTGCAGTCCCATTGTACTGAGAAGTGGTGGTAAAAGAATAGTCTCACCCCCCGTGAATGCCTTCTGCAGACCATAGGCTATACGGGGGTCTTTTTTATGGATAAATAGCTTAATATTTGTTAAAATGTGTATATATGAAAGAATTCGTAGATGTCACTATTATAATAGTTTCTTGGCGCGTGAAGGGCCTCTTAGAAGAGTGTTTACGGTCTGTTATACAAGAAACGAAAAACATATCGTATGAGATTTTTGTTGTTGATAATAATTCAAATGACGGAACGGTTGAAATGATCAACAAACAATTTCCAAATGTTATGTTAATTGCCAATGAAGAAAATATGGGCTTTGCTCAAGCCAACAATCAAGCTATGGAAAAAGCCAATGGAAAGTTTATTCTACTATTGAACCCAGATACAAAAATCCTGGACAATGCAATTGAAAAAACAATGAGATTTATGGAAGAAAATCCTGACGCAGGTATTGCCGGTTGCCATTTTCAATATCCAAACCAAAAGCACCAACCATCTGTTAGACGTTTCCCAACATTACTATCTATGAGTTTGATACTGTTAAAGCTGCATAGAATATTTCCTTCTTTACCACCGTTAAAAAAATACATCGCAGATGATATTGACTATTCTTACTCCCAAATGGTGGACCAGGTAATGGGTGCATTTTTTATGATTGATAGAAAATTATTTGAGCAAGTTGGCTACCTGGATTCAAAATATTTTATTTGGTTCGAAGAAGTTGATTATTGCTATCGAGCGATAAAAGCAGGTTGGAAAATTTATTATTTTTCCGGTGCTGAAATATTTCATTATCACGCGCAAAGCTTTAATCAAGTGTTAGGTTATGAAAAGCAAAAAATATATAACAAAAGCTTGTCCTTGTATTTTAAAAAGTACCATTCTATGATTAGTTATGTAGTTATTAGAATATTAAGTGTTCCAAGTTTAATAATAAGTTTAATCGTTCAACAGTTTAAAAGATGAACTTAACAAAAATTGGGAAAACTTTTCGTCTTACGTTATTGCTTATATTGATGTTTGAAATACTAAGTTATTTAGGGTGGTATTGGCCCGCATTTCAGGCTATTGTATTTTGGATTATAGTAGGATTAACTTTACTGATAGCTATTAAACAAATTGATGTGGCGCTCTGGATTGTTTTAGCTGAGCTATTTATTGGTTCTAAGGGGTATTTGTTTCAATGGAATATTAGTGAGTATGCGATTTCTATCAGACTGGCATTATTTATAACACTGTTCTTGGTTTGGTTTATAAAATATGTATTAGTTAAGAGAAGAATAGTATTTCGTAAATCAAAATTATTTTGGTGGTATGTTGGATTTTTAATGATCTATGCTTGGGGAATAATAAACGGAATAATTAATAATAACTCATCAGAAAATATATTCTATGATGCCAATGGCTTCTTATTTTTTGGATTAATATTTATTATTTATGAAGTAGTCACAAATAAAGAAAAAATTAATAAACTACTTCAAGTTTTATTTGCATCGGTTACAGCTATAGCTATTAAAACATTTGTATTGTTGATCCTATTTGCCGGACAATATTCTATACTACCGGAGCTATATCGTTGGGTGAGAGACACCAGAGTAAACGAGGTAACTCTTATTACGCATAATTTTTACAGAATATTTTCGCAGTCCCAGATATATAGTTTTTTGTTGTTTATTCTGGTCTTCGTAATTTTATTTATGCTGGGAAAAGTATCGTGGAATAGAGACAATTGGTTTTTAAAAATAACTCTGGTATTGTCGAGCATGTCAGTCTTGGTGAGCTATTCGAGGAGCTTCTGGTTATCTCTAATTGTTACGTTGGTGGTTATCTATATATTTTTTGTTACTAAGTATAAATATTCAATCAAGAAGATATTTAAAAATATATTTATATTGATAGCGTTAATGATAGTAGAAGTTGGTTTGGTTTTTGTGATAATAAATATTCCTAATTGGATTAAGGTGGGCGGTGAATCAGCCAGTCTATCAAGCTTAATAGAAGAGCGTTTAGGAAATGCCGAGGGTGTAGGCTTGCAAAGCAGATGGAATTTGGTCGGTCCATTAACCAGGAAAATAGTGCACAATCCAATTTTAGGAACTGGCTTTGGTTCAGAAATTACTTATCAATCAGAAGACCCCAGACTAGTTGAAGAAAACGGAGGAATTTATACAACATATACATTTGAGTGGGGTTATTTGGACATTGTGTTAAAAGTGGGAATATTGGGGTTGATAATATATTTACTGTTTATATGGAACATTGCAAAATATGGGTTTAATACAATTAAAAGCTTAGATTCTGAAAGAAAAGCGTTGTCGCTTGGTCTTTTGTTTGGTCTTTTAGCTCTTGTTATAACACACATGACCACACCATATTTAAACCATCCATTAGGCATTTGTTATTTATTAATTTGTGCGGTAACTTTTGAAAGACTTCAAAATGAGCCAAGAGACAGTTAAGAATACTAATCCTGAAGTAACGATAAGTTTAGTTATCTGGAACTCTGAAAATGATTTACCGGAGTTTTTTAATACATTAAAAAAACAGACTTACAAAAATTACAAAGTAATAGTTGTTGATAATAATTCATCTGATGCCAGCGTTGAATATGTTAATCAAAATTATCCTGAATATAAGCTGATACGAAATAAAGAAAATCTGGGATATGGAGCAGCTCATAACCAGGTCATAAAAGAAGCGCTGACACCTTTTGTTCTGGTGGCTAATCCGGATATCAGGTTAAATGAACATTTTTTAGAGGTATTGGTAAGTTATATTAAAAAAGACAAAACATTAGGTTCTGTGGGAAGTAAATTAATTAAGTTTAGCGGCTCCTTGAATGTGAAACGTGTATCTGATATTATTGACAGCGTTGGCATTAAAGCCTATAAAAACAGAAGATTTGTTGATCGCGGTGAGGGTGAGGCAGATCAGGGGCAATATAATTATACTGAAGAAGTATTTGGAATATCTGGCGCACTGGTGCTTTTTCGAAAAGAAGCTTTGGAAGACGTGGTGTTAAATGGAAAACAATATTTTGATGAAGACTTTTTTATGTATAAGGAAGACATTGACTTAGCCTGGAGGTTAAGACTAAGATGCTGGAAAAACTATTATGTTTATGAAGCTTCAGCTTGGCATAGAAGATCATCACAAACGAATACTGATTCGAATGATTTACAGGTTGTTAAAAATAGATCAAAGAAATTTGCACTAATAAATGGATATTCATATAGAAATCATTGGTACACATTAATCAAAAATGAATCTTTATTAAATCTGTTATTGTTTAGTCCCTGGATTACATGGTATGAGTTAAAAAAAGCTGTATTTGTATTTTTGTTCGAACCAAGGACTTTATTTTTATCGTTACTAAGCGTGAAGAAGCTCCTATCAATTATTAGAAAACGAATATATATACAAAAACGAGTCTTAGCAGACTCAAAAGAAATAAGAAAGTGGTTTAAATAATATGGATTTATCAATAGTAATACTAAATTATAAATCAAAGGGCTTAACCAAGCAGTGCCTAAAAGGTATTGCATTATTAAAGCCAAGGTTAAATTTTGAAACTATTGTTGTTGACAATGCATCAAATGATGGAACCACAGAAATGATAAATGAGGAGTTCCCTTGGGTAAAAACGATTAAGTCTCCTGTCAACAATGGTTTTGCGGCCGGTAATAATTTAGGAATTCGTAAATCAGTCGGTAAATATATAATGATACTTAATCCGGATGTGGCTATCTTTAATAATTCTTTGGAAACGCTTTATAATTTCATGGAAGAGAATCCAAATGTAGGGTTGGCTGGACCTAAGCTGATAAATCCAGACGGAAGCGTTCAGGCATCATGTAGAACATTTCCTACGAAAAAAATCATTATATATCGTAGGACACCGATAGGTAAGATGAGTGGACCAAGAAAAATATTACGGGAACATTTAATGTTAGAATGGAAACACACTGATAATCGTGAAGTTGATTGGATGATTGGTGCTTGTTTTTTCGTTAGGCGATCAGCTATGGAAAAAGTAGGATTATTAGACGAGAGGTTTTTTCTGTATTTGGAAGATGTTGACTGGTGTCGTCGTTTCTGGCATTCTGGCTATAAGGTGTGTTACGTGGCTGAGGCTGAAATGGTACACTATCACCAACGACTGTCTGCCGAAAACCCCGGTTTAAAAGGAGCATTGAGTTATGCTACAAGAGTTCATATAATAAGTGCTATTAAGTATTTTGCTAAGTATTACGGAGTAAAAAATAATATAAATTAGAATTAATGATCAATTTTAGTCTCGACAAAAAAGAAACAGTAGTTAAGAATCCCAAGACCTTAAAAAAAGATGAAAAAGTAATCAGTATAAAAGACAGAAGAAAATTATTATTTTGGATTTCACCAGTATTTGTGATAATTCTTTTTGTTGCAATATTATATTTGAAATACGGTGGCACCGCTAGATCATTAATGGCCTATGCTAACGAGGGCAAAGATCATTTCTATAATGCTCAAAGTGATGTTACAAACGAAAACTATAATAATGCTGCAATTGAATTAGGCTTGGCACAAGAAAAGTTTTCTTTAGCAATTAAGAAGCTAGAAAAGATGGGTGCGCTTCATAGTATGCCCTATGTGAATAAACAGATTGTAGCCGTAGATAATATTCTCAAGGCGGGTTTGCAAACGGGTTCGGCTTTAGAAAAAATAGCACTATTAGCTGATGAGATAATAACTCCGGTAAAAACCAATGACGAGTTTACATTGGCTCAGCTGTCACCTGAACAAAAACGCGAAATATTAAGAAAAATATCCGAAGCATATCCTGACTTAGTTGGTGTAAAAGCTGAAGTTGATTTGGCAGCAGTACACTTGAATCAAATTCCAGAAAAAGGCATTTTGCCAATGATCAAGAACGCCATAGAACCAATTAAAGAACAGCTACCTGAAATGCAGAGTATTATTTCAACGGCACTTCCGGCAGTAGAAATAGTGCCAAATATTTCGGGCTATCCCGAAGAGCAAACATATTTGTTTCTTCTAGAGAATAATGCAGAACTTCGTCCGGCTGGTGGGTTCATAGGTACGTATGGGATATTAAAACTTAAAGATGGTGAGATAGTCTCATTTACAACTGATAATATTTATAATCTGGATAATCCAAACAAAGACAGATTAATTGAGCTGCCACCCGAGCCGTTACAAAAATATTTAAATGCTGATAAGTGGTTTATGAGGGATAGTAATTGGTCTCCAGATTTTCCAACTTCAGCAGAAAAGGCGATTTGGTTCTACCACCAAGAAGGTGGTGCAGAACAAAATATCCATGGGGTTATTGCAGTAACACCAAAGCTGATAGAATCATTATTGGGCCTAACCGGTGAAATACAAGTAGATGGTATAACTTTTACACAGGAAAATTTTACTGAAACATTGCAGTACCAGGTTGAACAAGGATTTTATCGTCAAGGAATCTCAGATGCTGAAAGAAAAGAGGTAATTGGTGATATGGCTGACGAACTATTAGATCGTTTATTAAATCTGCCACAAGCAGAGTGGGGTGAGCTCTGGCAGACGATAGAAAACCATATTGAGGAAAAACATATCATTTTGTATTCAAGAAATGTATCACTACAGACCGTAATAGAGCAGGAGAATTGGGGCGGACAGATGAGAGAAGCGAGTAACGAGGACTACCTATTTGTAGTGGACGCAAACATGGCTAGCTTAAAAACAGACCCATTGGTGAAGCGTACTATTGACTATTCAGTAAATGAGTCAGATGGTGAGCTTGTAGCGGAGTTGAATATTAAATACGATCATACAGGCGGAGGTTTTGATTGGAAGTCCACAAGGTATAGAACTTATACCAGGGTTTATATCCCAAAAGGAAGTGAATTGCTAGATCATAGTGGAGTAATGGAAAATGACAAACTGTTTGGTGGTGGATCAGCCGATCCTATCGTATATGAAGAGGATGGAAAAACTGTAATCGGCGGATTTATATCTATTGAGCCACAAAATACGGGAGTATTGCATTATCGTTATAAATTGCCAGATAATCTAATAAATAACAAACAATACAATCTCACAGTTCAGAAACAAGCTGGCACTGATCCACATACACTTAACATAAATCTAGACTTTGATGATGAAATATTCTTAGTTGAACCGATTGACAAAATTACTGATATAAACGATAATGGTGTAACCTTTCACAATTACCTCGGTCGTGATAGGCAGTACGAAATCACTTTTAAATAAACATGTTTGTTAAGAAAATAGGAATAGATCTTGGTACAGCAAATACCTTAGTTTATGTACCCAAAAGAGGGATTATCATTAATGAGCCCTCTGTTGTTGCTATTTCGATAAATGACAAGAAAGTATTGGCAGTAGGAGAAGAAGCCAAAGAGATGCTAGGACGAACACCTGACACTATCACTGCATCAAAGCCATTAAAAGATGGCGTAATAGCTGACTACAGGACAACAGAAAGCATGTTACGTTATTTTATTAATAAGGCATTGGGTGGTGTAAGATTTTTTCGTCCTGAAGTAATGGTGTCGGTACCGGCAGGAATTACTTCTACAGAAAGAAGAGCTGTTATTGATGCTACCCTGCAAGCTGGGGCTAAGGCTGCTTTTATTATTAAAGAGCCTATAGCATCAGCTATCGGTGCAAACATTCCTATCGGATCAGCTTCTGGTCATATGATAGTCGATCTGGGTGGAGGTACATCAGAAATTGCTGTTATTTCTTTAGGCGGTATTGTGGCTAGTACATCAGTAAGAATTGGCGGCAATAGGCTGGACGCGGCTATTATGGATTTTATCAGAAGAAAATACGGACTGGCTATTGGTGATCGAACATCGGAGAATTTGAAAATATCAATTGGTTCAGCTGTTCAACTGGAGGAAAAAATGTCTATGGATATTAGAGGCCGAGATATGATAATGGGACTGCCAAAAACTATTACTGTAACATCTGATGATGTAACTGAAGCTATTCAAGACGAGCTAGGCGGTATAATACAGGCAGTAAAATCTGTTTTGCAGGAAACACCGCCGGAGTTGGCTGCCGATGTTATTGATAAAGGAATGGTTTTGGGCGGTGGAACCGCATTGCTGAGAAATATGGACAAATTGTTGGCCCAAGCTACAGGCGTACCTGCTTATGTCTCAGATGATGCCTTGCTCTGTGTGGCTAAAGGTACGGGTATAGCATTAGAAAACCTCGAATCATATAAAAGAAGTATTCTTTACACAAAATAAAAATCAATGAAAATTGGTATTGACGCATCGAGAGCCAATTTAGAACAAAAAACAGGTACCGAATGGTACTCATATAAATTAATTCAAGAATTTAAGAAGATAGCTGACCCGCAGGATCAGTTTTTTTTATATTCAAAGGACAAATTAAAATACGGATTGGAAAAACTGCCTGATAATTTCGTGTCAGTTGTGCTTAGCTGGTTTCCGAAATTTATGTGGACTCAATTACGTTTATCGATAAATCAGTTGTTTAATAAACCCGACGTGTTATTTGTTCCGGCGCACACAATACCAATTATTCACGCTAAGCCAACAGTTTTGACTGTTCATGATGTAGGCTTTGAAAGGATGACTGAACTTTATTCAACTAAAAATATAGGACCCAAAGGTTGGAAAAAAAGATTGATTTACGTTTTTGTAAAAATTATTACGTTAGGAAAATATGGTTCAAACGAACTTGATTATCATAGGTGGTCAATGAGATATGCATTAAAAAATGCTGCAAAAATTATTGTACCATCAAAATTTACTAAGGATGAAATAGTAAATATATTCAAAGTTGAGCCTAAAAAGATAAAAGTAATTATGCATGGAGTTGACATCGAGAGATATTATCCAATAGAAGATAGGGGCGAGACAAAAAAAGTTCTTCATAAATACATGATCAGTGATCCTTTTGTACTATATATAGGTCGACTTGAAGAAAAGAAAAATACCCAAGGCCTTGTTTCTGCATTTGCTTTGATGAAAAAAAAGTATCAATTACCACACAAGCTGGTTTTAGTAGGTAGCCCTGGTTTTGGTTTTGATAAAGTGAGAAACGAGATATTAAACAGTGGACTATCACGTGAAATAATTATGACTGGATATGTTGATGGTCAGGATATAGTTTATCTAGTAAATGGAGCGGATGTTTTTGTTTTACCATCATATTATGAAGGATTTGGTTTACCTGTTATAGAGGCAATGGCATGTGGAACACCTGTGATAACAAGCCTGAGAGCTTCTTTGCCGGAAGTGGCAGGTAATGCAGCTATTTTAGTAAATCCGAGTGACTATGATGAGCTATCTGAGGCTATGAATAATGTTATTTCAAACCAAAAGCTTCGACAACGTATGGTTAGTCTGGGTTATGAGCGTATAAAAATGTTTAATTGGGCTAATTGTGCGACCGAGACATTAAAAGAAATAAAAGAAACTGTCTTATAGCTTGAACTTTTTGCCGTTTTTTGGTAAAATAATCATGATGTTAGAAGAAAATATATCAATAAATTGGCCTATTATTGGCCACAGAAAGATAATAAAATATTTAACTAAGTCCATTAAGAGTGACTCCGTGGCACAGTCATATTTGTTTTATGGTCCTGGGAATGTTGGAAAGAATACAGTGGCTCATAGCTTTATTAAAGGATTATTGTGCAACGATAAAACGTCTCGGCCATGCAATAATTGCCTGAACTGTAAAAAGATTGAAAATCGTAATCATCCAGATATATCATATCTAGAAAGAAGTAATGAAAGTAAGAATATTAGTATTGATGAAATAAGAGAAAATGTAATACATAAACATTTTTTAAGCTCTTTTTCCGGTTCGTACAAAATTTCTATAATATCGGGAGCTGAAAATTTAAGTATCGGGGCCGCAAATAGTTTATTAAAAACATTAGAAGAGCCAAAAACAAAATCAATCATTATATTGATTGCAAACAATGCCGATAATTTACCCAAAACTATAAAGTCACGCTGTCAAATGATAGAATTTAATCTAGTGGCACAAGACGACATTAAAGATTTTATTAAAAAAACTGAGCCCGAAATTGATCACGCTAGATTAACGAATATAACTTATTTGTCTGAGGGAAGACCTGGGTTAGCCTGGCATTATCTGCACATACCAGAGTTTCTCAAAGAGAGAGAAGACTGCTCAAATAGTTTAATTAAAATGCTTAATTCTGATATCAACAATAGATTTTCCGAAATAACAATAATTACGGATGGGGGGTCTTTTCAGGAAGGTTTAAATAATACGGTAAAACATATAGATAACTGGTTGTCTGTATTAAGAGATGTTTTGTTGATAAAATTTAATCTAAAAAAACACACCATAAATTACTTTGCTCATGACAAAATTAGTAATTACAGCACCGCTTATTCGACAAAAAAGATTATAAGTATGATAAATAAGCTGGTAATCATAAAAGATAAAACCAGACAGAATATAAACCCACGACTAATGCTAGAAAATTTTTTTATTGATATATAAATATGATTGATCGTATAAAAAGAAAAAATATTTTATCATTGTGTCTTTTAATAATCATGACTGTGACTGGTTTTTCGTGTTCGCTGAATTCCAATAAATCTTCTGATGGGGGAGTATTCAAGTCTACTGACAAAGGAGCATCGTGGGAGCAAAAGGGCTTTATAGAATTGGTAAAAAATAAGAATGTAACAATAAACAAACATAATATTAGACAGCTAAAGTTTGATCCAAGTGATCCAAGCATAATCTATGCAGCGACAAATGCTAATGGTCTTTATAGAACAGATAACGCAGCGGAGCAGTGGAAAAAAACGGGTTTGTCGACCGGACAAATAACAAGTATTGATGTTGATCCGGTAGACACAGGAATAATATATGCCACGAGTGGAAGATATCTTTATAAAAGTACAGACTCTGGCAATAATTGGGAAATAAAATATACAGAAAGCAGAGCCAGTGGAAAGCTTTATAATGTTGTTGTGGATCCGTATGACTCTACAAAAATATATTTAAGCAATGATATAGGTGGATTATTTAAGAGCTATGATAGTAGTTCAAGTTGGCAACAGATAAAATTTTTCGATGAGCCTGTTAGGTTTATTAGACTGCTACCCAGTGATACACGAAAGATGTATGCAGTTATTGAAGATGAAGGATTGTTTTACTCAGAAACTGGCGGTAAAGAGTGGAAACATTTAGAAGATGGTTTAAAAACATTCAAAAAAAGTGGACGGAATATACACAGCTTGGATTTCGACCCAACAGAACCAAGCACTGTCTATATGGCAACTGATTATGGGTTGTTAAAAAGCACTGATGCGGGAAATAGCTGGGAAGCTATCAGAACGTTGGTTGGTTTCAATACTCAGCCGTTGTATAAGATAGTTGTAAACAAAAAAAATCACAAGGAAATGTATTACACTACGAATAGATTAATTTATAGATCAAATGATGGTGGGTTTAATTGGGAAGCGCTTACGTCAATAAATAGTAGCAGAAACATCAGCCAGCTATTGATACATCCGGAAAATGATGAGATATTATATACTTCAACATTAACTGTATCAAATTAATATGGCCAAAGACTTAGAACAGGACCTAGAAAAAGCAAAAGAATTTTTTAGTCAGGGGTTGTCAGTTATTAGAATTGGCAGAGCTACACCGGCCTTAGTTGAAAATCTCATGGTTGATTATTATGGCACACCGACTCCTTTATTACAGCTAGCCAGCATTAGTGCACCTGACCCAAAAACACTAGTGATACAACCTTTTGACAAAAATTCTACACAAGGCATTGAACAGGCAATTCTAAAATCAGATATCGGTATTAATCCCGCTTCCGATAGCGATGTCATAAGACTACCATTTCCACCAATGACCGAAGAAAGGCGTTTGGAAATAGTAAAGATAATAGGAGAAAAAACTGAAAAAGCAAGAGTAGCAATACGACAGATACGTGAAGAACATATAAAAAATATTAAAATTAAAAAAGATTCGGGTGACATATCAGAAGATCAGTATTTTGCAGAGCAAAAAAATATACAAAAACATATTGACGAATCCATCAAAGAGATAAATCAAATAGAAAAAAAGAAGCAAGAAGAAATAACTAATATATAAAGATTGTGAGTAGATTATGGCAGTTGTAATATTTATAATAGTATTAAGTGTGATTGTCCTGTTCCATGAACTCGGACATTTTTTAACTGCCAAAAAATTTGGTGTGAAGGTTGAAGAGTTTGGTATTGGATATCCTCCAAAGATATTTGGTATCAAAAAAAATGACACAACATATTCAATAAACTGGATACCTGTTGGTGGGTTTGTAAAGCTAAAAGGAGAGAATGGTTCAGAGGATGAGGAAAATGACAGCTTTGCATCGAAATCAATACTGCGAAGGATAACTATATTGTCGGCTGGTGTAATTATGAATGTTGTTTTGGCAATGATAGCGTTAGGTATAGGCTTTGGGATAGGCTTACCAACTGTTATTGATGAGAATGTACCATATGACTCGATCAGAGATAAAAAGATACAAATTATTTCAGTATCAGATGATAGTCCGGCAAAATCAGCTGATTTGAAGCTGGGGGATGTGATACTAAAAATTGATGATCAGACAATGGAAACATCCGAAGATGTGCAGGAGTATAATAAAGACAGAATAGGCCAAACAATCAATCTAACAATTAGTAGGTATAGTGAAGAAAAGGTTATACCTATTACTCTAGAAGATGTTGATGATTCAGGAGCGGGAAAGATGGGTATAGGTTTGGTAGAAACTGCCCTAGTGTCATATCCCTGGTATGAATCTATTTGGCTGGGTATGAAAAGCGCAATAGATATGCTAGTTCTAATAATAGTAGCGTTCTATACTATGATAAGGGACTTGATTATTGGTCAGCCGATAGCAGCTGAAGTGTCTGGACCCGTAGGAATAGCAGTGCTTTCAGGACAGATGGCAAAATTGGGAATGGCTTACTTGCTAAATTTTGTTGCCATACTATCTTTAAACTTAGCGATCATCAATTTTTTACCGATACCGGCATTAGATGGGGGAAGGGTGGTATTTCTTGTCATTGAAAAGATTAGGCGCAAAAAAATTAATCAAAGAGTTGAAGCAATGATTCACAATGTAAGTTTTATGATAATAATGGTGCTCCTTGTGGTGGTTACGTTTAAAGATGTAAGCAAGTTCAGCGATAGCATAGTTAAATTCTTTAAAAGTGTAATGGGTTAACATGTTACAATCAAAGCTATTTACAAAGACACAGCAGACAGCACCTAAGGACGAGCTGTCAAAAAATGCAATTCTCTTACAAAAAGCAGGCTATATAGAAAAGCTTATGTCTGGTGTGTATTCTTATCTCTATTTGGGTTGGAGGGTACATAAAAATATTGAAAATATTATTCGTGAAGAAATGGATGCTATCAATGGACAAGAGATTCTCATGCCCGCACTTCAACCAAAGAACATTTGGGATAAAACGGGTCGCTGGGAAAAGCTATCTGAAATTATGTACCAATTCAAGGACAGGTCTGACCATCTGGTAGGCTTAGCCACAACTCACGAAGAGATAATAACTGAGATTGTCAAACAGCACATAAAGTCTTACAAAGATTTACCTAGATACATTTACCAAATACAGGGAAAATTTCGTGATGAACCCAGAGCGAAATCCGGTTTGATTAGAGGTAGAGAATTTTTCATGAAGGATCTGTATAGTTTTCATGCTAATGAAGAAGATCTAGACATTTATTACAAAAAAGTAATAGAGTCATATAAAAAAATATTTTCACGTTGCGGTTTAGATGTATTAATAATAGAAGCATCGGGCGGTACATTTACAAAAAAGTTTTCACATGAATTTATGGTTCTAAGTTCTGCAGGAGAAGACAGAGTTATTTATTGCGACAAATGTTTTTTTGCGCAGAATAAAGAAATTTCAAAAAATCAGCCAAGTAAGCCTTGTCCAAGCTGTAATAATCCACTCAAAGAAGATAAAGGTATAGAGGTGGGTAATGTGTTTAAACTAGGTACAAAATTTAGTCAGCAACAAGATGCATTATACGTTGACAAAGATGGAAAGAAAAAGCCAATTATTATGGCTTCCTATGGAATTGGCCTTGGGCGCCTTATGGGTACCATTGTAGAGATACATCATGATGCAAATGGAATAATATGGAATGAGGAAGTAGCCCCATTTAAATATCACTTATTATCATTAGGAAATAATGACAATACCGTTAAATTAGCTAAAAAAGTATATACCACTTGTCAGGAACAAGGCATTGAGATACTATATGATGACCGTGATATTAGTTCAGGGCAAAAACTGCAAGACGCTGATTTACTGGGAATACCCACTAGATTGGTAATTGGCAACAAGACCGGTGGTAAAATTGAGCTAAAAAAACGTTCGGAATCAAAAACCAAATTAGTAACAATTGACCAGCTATAAATATTGTAAATGATAAACATATTCAACAGATTTTTTGGAAGATTTTCAAGAGACATGGGAATCGATTTGGGTACCTCAAATACCCTGGTTTATGTTCAGGACAAAGGGATTGTCATCAACGAGCCCTCTATAGTATCTATTAATACTCGAAGTGATCAAATAATTGCCGTTGGCGAAGACGCTAGACGTATGGTGGGAAAAACACCGTCACATATTATTGCTACCAAGGCGCTGGTTGATGGTGTAATTTCTGATTTTGAGATAACGGAAAGAATGTTGAAGCACTTTATAGAAAAAGTTCATCGAGAAACCTTTGCTGTACTTCCTCGACCAAGGATTGTTATAGGAGTACCACAAGGCGTAACCGAAGTAGAAATAAAGGCTGTTGAAGATGCTACGTTAAGTGCTGGTGCTAGGCAGGTATTTTTAATCGAGGAGCCCATGGCTGCGGCAATTGGTGCGCGATTGCCCATCCAAGACCCATCTGGCAATATGATAGTTGATATTGGTGGTGGTACCACAGAAATTGCCGTAATATCCTTAGGCGGAGTAATAACTTGGCGTTCTATAAGAGTGGCTGGAGATGAATTGGATGAAAACATTGTTCAGTATGCACGAGAGAATTTTAATCTTTTAATTGGTGAGCAGACCGCCGAAAATGTAAAGAAAAAAATAGCCATTGCAGGGGATATAAATGAACCGCTTGAAGCCAAAATGAGGGGCCGTGATTTGATCTCTGGTCTACCCAGAGAAGTAACCATAAATAGCTACCAGGTACAGGAGGCCATTCAGAGGTCTATCAGACTAATTATCGAAAATATCAAGGACACCATCGAATCTACTCCGCCAGAGCTGGTCTCAGATATTTATGAACGTGGGGTTGTTTTAACTGGTGGGGGTGCCTTACTTAGCGGATTAGACAAAGTGATTCAGAAAGAAACTCAAATACCAGTACATACCGCAGATGATCCCTTAACTTGTGTCGTTAGAGGGGCGGGTATAGTGCTGGATGATCTGGAGAAACTAAAGGACGTATTATCAGTATCTACACACGAAGAATAATATATGAAGCAAAGGCTTTACATTGTCGTCACGGTTTTTGTTGCAGTAGTGATACTGCTGATTTTTTTTGGTAGTACGGGGCTCATGAATCCAATTAATGATATAGCTGTATTTTTACTCAGGCCTATACAAACAAAGATATTTCCAGCATCACAGTCTTTATCAAATTATATTGCTAAACATGAATCCATAGAACAGCTGGAAAAAAATAATCAAGAACTTGAGAGCAGGTTGAGTGAATTATTGGTTGAAAACAGTCAGCTGAAATCTACCATAAAAGATTTAAATATTATTAGGTCTGAGCGTGAGTTTTTAGAAAAAGAAAATTACAACTTCGTTCAAGCAAGAATAATTGGAAAATCTTCAGAAAACAAGCTAAGAGAGCTAATTATAAATATTGGATCAAATGATTCTATCGAGGAAGGTTTCGCAGTTGTGAGTGAACAGGGTTATCTGGTAGGAAAGGTAGTGGAAGTACAAAAATACATTTCAAAAATATTACTCATCACAGACAGCAATAGTGAGGTGGCAGCCATTGTACAAAACGATACCAATGCCCCGGGAATTGTTGAAGGCAATCTTGGTTTGTCATTGACTATGAGATTAATACCACAAAATGAAATTATACAAACTGACCAATCTATCGTAACTTCTGGCTTGGAAGCAAATATACCAAATGGATTATTGATAGGAACTATCAGTAATATTCAATTTAATCCTGGAAACATATTTCAAGAAGCCAATGTTACTTCGAGAGTATCATTTGATAATATTGGAATTGTTTCAGTAATAGTTCCTAAAACTGTAGTAAATGATTAAGAACATATCACTATTAATATTGATTGTTCTGGTTGTGATTGGGAAAACATCAATTTTTCCTCATTTTTCTTGGTTAAGCAATACAAACTTTTTTATATTAGTAATTGTTATGATGCTCTTTGTATCAAAAATGCGCAGTTATTTTATCTGGACGATAGTAACTGGTTTATTGCTTGATATATTTTCGGGCTATGGCTTTGGGGTAATTACACTGTCACTGATTATTACTTCTCTGGTAGCATATATTCTTTATTTAAACTATTTTTCTCATCACACCGGACTAGCTTTGATAGCATTAGTGGCAATAATGTCTTTCGTATATGTATTGTCATTTAGCATGTTGTCAATCTTGTTCTATGTGATAGATATTAGTGCCTATAGAATGACAATTAATTTAGAACTACTATTGTCTGTTGTTAGGCAAATGCTTTATACAAGCGTAGGATTCATAATACTCTATACATTGTTCAATGGCGCTATAAAAAGAATCAATCATAGATTTATAATTAGCGGTCGTTAATATATGAAAAATAATCCATTTTCTGTTTTTGGCGATTCGGATGATATTAAAAAAAGAGCTATTGAAGATTACTCTTTTAATCGTAATCAGGGGGACGAGTATCGTATTGACGACAATATGAATGAACCCCTAAAGCTTCATGTATCTCCAGGAAAACTGAATTTATTGGTTACCTTAATATTGTTGGGTATATTTCTTTTGTTTATTCGGACTGGCTATCTGCAGGTTGTCAGAGGATCATATTATCGAGAGATGTCAGAAGAAAATCGTATAAGGATTCAATATGTAAAGCCTCCCCGAGGACTTGTTTATGATAGAAATGAAAACATCTTAGTTCAAAATGTACCTAATTTTACTCTACAAATAATTCCCGCTGATCTACCAAAAGACATTGAAGAAAGGGAGGAAATAATTTCGTATTTAGCCGAACAGCTAGCCATTAATAAAACTGAAATAAGCAATAAAATTATTAACGCTTCTAGCTTTTCATATCAACCTATCATAATAAATGAACATTTAGACATTGATACTTCGATAAAGTTAAAAATAGAAAGCCACAAATTACCAGGAGTAAATATTAGTGCTGAGTCAAACAGAAAGTATATTGGAGGAGAAAGCATGTCACATATACTAGGCTATATAGGAAAAATAACAGATGAGGAAATTAAAGAGCTGGATCAAGATAGCTACTCCTTGGATGATGTAATCGGAAAAACCGGTATAGAACTTTCATATGAAAAAAAACTGCGTGGAAGCTTTGGCAGAAAACATATTGAGGTGGATTCTCTGGGAAAGATAAAAAAAGTTATTGCTTCTGAAGATCCTGTATCGGGACAAAGCCTGATACTATCAATAGATCAATCATACCAAAGTAAACTACAGGAAATACTTGATAATAAAATTAGTGAACTTGATAAAAAGGGTGGAGCAGCGATTGCCATCGATCCTAGAAATGGTGAAGTGTTGGCTCTTGTTACATCTCCCGAATATGACAACAATTTATTTGTGGAGGGACTATCCAAAGAACAATATCAGTCTCTAATAAATGATGAAAACAAACCACTTTATAATCGTGCAATTAGTGGAGAATACCCCTCTGGATCTACTATTAAACCCCTAATAGCAGGGGCTGCGTTAACTGAGGGAATAATTAATAGTAGTACGGAGATATTAAGTGTAGGAGGTATTAGAATAGACAAATGGTTTTTTCCTGATTGGAAATCCGGAGGGCATGGATTAACTAATGTGATTAAAGCTTTGGCTGAGTCAGTTAATACATTTTTCTATGTGATAGGTGGTGGCTACGAAGAAATAACAGGCTTAGGTGTGGCTAAAATTAAAGAATATGCAAATCAGTTTGGATTCGGTAATGTTTTAAATCTGGATTTACCGGGTGAGTCAAGTGGATTTCTACCTGATAAAGAATGGAAAGAAAGAGTAAAAAATGAACAATGGTACATTGGTGATACATATCATCTAGCTATTGGACAAGGTGACCTCTTGGTTACTCCATTACAAATTGCAAACATGACAGCCATAATAGCAAATGGTGGAACTTATTATCAGCCTCATATGATTAGCGCATATATAGACAATGATCACAACACTAATGCAGTTAAACCAAATATTATTAACAATCAGGTATTACCAGTAGAGCATATTAATACCATAAAAAGAGGATTGAGAGAGGCTGTAATATCTGGTAGTGCCGTATCTTTGAATAGCTTAGGCGTATCTGTCGCAGGAAAAACGGGTACAGCACAGTTTAAAGAAGATTCTACACACTCATGGTTTACTTGTTTTGCACCATATGAAAACCCTGAAATAGTGGTAACCGTTTTAGTGGAAGAAGGGGGCGAAGGACACGTTGCAGCGTTGCCAGTAGCTAAAGAATTTCTTACTTGGTATTATGGCAAAAACTGATATGTGGATAAATAGTTTGACAATATTGTGTAATTTTATTAGTTTATACACCAGCTAAGACAACTAGGGGGGATTTTTAAATTTATGACTGATAAAACAGAATACATTACCAAAGAAGGCTATGACAAGCTTATTAAAGAGCTTGATATGCTTAAGAATGTTAAAAGAAAAGAGATAGCCAATCGTATTCAAGAGGCAAAAGAACTAGGTGATCTATCTGAAAATGCTGAGTACGCTGAAGCTAAAAATGAACAATCTTTCACAGAAGGCAGAATTATACAATTGGATAATCTCTTGAAGAATGTAACCTTGATAGAAGATAAGACAAAGTCGAAAACTGTATGTGATATTGTTGAGGTTGGTTCTAAAATTAAGCTTGAAAGTGATGGAAGTATCACCGAGTATACAATAGTAGGGTCAAATGAAGCGGACCCGGATAAAGGATTTATTTCTAATGAATCACCATTAGGTGACGCATTTTTAGGCCGTAAATTGAATGATGCGGTAGAGATAGACGTACCGGCCGGTAAAGTAACTTATGTTATTACACACATAGAATAGCTAGCTAATGATAATACATGGATAAACATGTGTTTTTTGATATTTTCAGTTATAATGATATACTTTTTATATAAGATATTACTATGAATAGACAAGAAGAAACACGTAATATTAGACTGGAAAAGCTTAAGAAGCTTAAGGAGCTGGGTATTGATGCATATCCAAGTGAATCAAAGCGAAGCAAATCTATTGCCCAGATAAAAAATGATTTTTCCAGTATTGTTAAAAAAAATGAACCAGTTTTTATAGTTGGAAGAATTAACTCTATCAGAAAACATGGTGGATCTTGTTTTGTAGATATAAGGGATTCTGATGATACGTTCCAATTATTTATCAAGAAAGACACTATCGGTGAAAAGCAGTTCAAAGGTTTTGTTGAGTTATTTGACATCAGTGATATTATCGAAGCTGAGGGTGAGCTTTTTACATCAAAAAGGGGTGAACAATCTTTGATGGTAAAAAAAGTACGTTTATTGTCAAAAGCATTGAGGGCAGTTCCAGATGATCACTATGGACTAAAAGATATTGAGACCAGACTAAGGAAGCGCTATTTAGACATGGTCACAAACAAGGAAACAAGAGAGCTGTTTGTGAAAAAGGCATTATTCTGGCAAACGATTAGGCAGTTTATGGTAAAAAACGATTATCTCGAAGTTGAGACTCCGGTATTGGAAAACGTACCGGGTGGAGCAGAGGCTGAGCCGTTTATCACTCATCATAATAAACTAGATCGTGATTTTTATTTACGCATATCTCTTGAATTACCTTTGAAGCGTTTATTGGTTGGTGGCTATAATAAAGTATTTGAAATCGGCCGAATCTTCAGAAATGAAGGTCTCTCCCATGAACATCTTCAAGACTATACTCAATTAGAGTTTTATTGGGCTTACGCTGATTACAATGATTTGAAAAAATTTATTGTAAAACTATTCCAGGATGTTATTAAGAAAATTAATGGTAGCACTCAAGTAACCAATCAGAATAAAACAATTGATTTTGGTAATAAATGGGAAACATATGATTATTATAAATTGTTCAAAAAGTATACCAAGATAGACCTAAGCAATACATCATTGGAAGAGCTAAAAAAGAAAGCTGATGAGCTTAAGATAAAACATGATAGTCATATTCGAAAAGGACGTCTGATTGACCTGATATATAAAAAATGTGTCAGACCAAATCTAATCGAACCTGGTTTTCTAGTAGATCCTCCTGTAGAAATAGAGCCACTGGCCAAAAGATGTGCCAAAGATCCAAACAGAGTACAAAGACTTCAGGTTTTAGCTTGGGGAACAGAGCTGGGCAAGGGTTTCACAGAATTAAACGATCCATTGGACCAGAGAAAAAGATTTGAAGAACAGATGAAGCTCAGAGAAGCAGGTGACAAAGAAGCACAGCTTATAGACGAAGACTATATCGAAGCAATGGAGTACGGCATGCCGCCAAATACAGGCTTTGGTTTATCTGAAAGACTATTCTCAGTACTAGTCGACAAACCCATCAGGGAGACCGTAATATTTCCACCGATGAAAGAAGAAGGTCAACTAATAATTAAAAATTAATAAGTAATAATTAACAAATTAGTCAAAATTTATTCTGATTTTTAAAGCCATGAATCGGGAAGATGCGCTTAACTTGCTAAATGAATACACGAAAAATCCTAATCTAATCAAGCATGCGCTGGCTGTTGAGTCGGCTATGATATATTATGCAGAGCTATTTGGAGAAGACAAAGAAGAATGGGGGATGGCTGGATTGCTACATGACTTTGATTATGAAAAATATCCTCAAGCTCCCGATCATCCTGTCAAAGGATCCGAGATCTTAAAAGAAAAAGGCTATCCTGAAAGTATTAGAAATGCGATACTTGGCCACGCTGATTATACAGGTGTTCCCAGAGACACAAAAATGGCCAAAACACTTTTTGCGGTAGACGAGCTTTGTGGGTTTATTGTAGCGGTTGCCCTAGTTAGGCCAAACAAAAACATAGAAGAGGTTGAAGTAAAATCTGTTAAAAAGAAAATGAAGGATAAGGCATTTGCCAAGCAGGTCAGTAGAGATGAAATTACTAAGGGTGCTGAAGAAATTGATATAAACCTGGATGAACATATACAAAATTGTATTAACGCCTTAAAAAATATTTCAGACGATTTAGGACTATAAAAATGATTGATGTAAAGCTATTACTAGAAAAACCCAAAGAGATAAAAAAATCACTTGATAAGCGAGGTGCTAAGATTGATATTGATAAAATAGTTGAGCTGGACAACCAACGACGCGATCACATACAAAAGATAGATAATATCCATAAAAAGCAGAATGAATCCAACGAGACTATTAGTAAGCTAAAGGGTAAGGACAAGGAAGACGTAATTGCAGAGTTAAGACCCCTGGTACAAAAAGAAAAAGTTTTAAAAGCGGAATTAGTTATTATTGAAGAAAAAATAGCCAAAGTACTAATGTCTCTGCCAAATCTGCCTTTAGACGATGTCAAAGCTGGAGAAACTGATAAAGACAATGAAGTAATAAAAGAAGAAGGCGAAAAAACTAAATTTGACTTCAAGCCAAAAGATTATTTGGCCTTAGGCGAGAAGCTCGATATTATCGATATCAAGCGTGCGGCCAAAGTGTCGGGTACGAGATTTGGTTATTTAAAAAACCAAGCAGCCCTATTGGAAATTGCTTTGGTAAAATATGTTTTTGATATATTGCTAGAAAAAGGATTTAAGCCTGTTATACCGCCGGCCCTTATAAATTATGAGGCAATGAAAGGCATGGGCTACATCGAAGGTATAGATAAAGATGAGATGTATCATTTTGAAAAAGACAATCAATTTCTGATTGGTACGTCAGAGCAGTCGATCGGGCCGATGCATATGAAAGAGATTTTTGACGCAAAAGAGTTACCGCTTCGTTACACCGCCTACTCTCCCTGCTTTAGAAGAGAAGCGGGTAGCTACGGCAAAGACACTAAAGGAATTATAAGAGTTCACCAGTTCAGCAAGGTGGAAATGTTTTCTTATGTTCTTCCGGATAAGTCTGAAGAAGAGCAGGAATTGATGTTGAGCCTACAGGAAGAATTTGTTAAGTCTTTAGAGCTGCCCTATAGAGTTGTCAGTGTTTGTACGGGAGATTTGAGCTTTCCCTCGTCCAGAACATATGACTTGGAGTGCTGGATACCATCAGAAAAGAATTATCGTGAAACCCATTCAACGTCAAACTGTACTGATTTCCAGGCTAGACGTTTGAAGATCAGATACAGAGCCAAGTCGGGCAATGAATTTGTTCATACTTTAAATGGTACGGCTTTTGCCATAGGCAGAATATTAATCGCCTTACTGGAAAACCATCAGCAAAAAGACGGATCGATTAAGATTCCTAAAGTTTTACATCCATATTGCGGGTTTGATGTAATTAAATAACAAATAATTTAAATATAAGGCAGGGAGTAGCTTCCTGTTTTTATTATTATACCACCCATACTGTCATGCCCCGCATAGCGG
>JAHIZJ010000125.1 GCA_018814765.1 Patescibacteria group bacterium | reverse complement strand
GAATTCAAGGGTAAGATAATCAGTATTAGAGCACTAATTACTAACTTACACGCCTGATATTTATTCCTCCGTATCATTTTTGTTAAATGATTATTCTTCGGATTCTTCGTTCGGCTCAGCTGAGCTTACACGGTAAAAAACAAAGTTATCTATCTTAAGACCTTCCGTGTCAGACCCGTCCTCAAGAATACTGGTTAATTCAAACGACTGCCCATCTTCGGCTGATTCATAACCATAGTAATAATTAGGATGTTTTGGATCAAGAGGAACTTCTTCTAAATGACCTTTTTCTAATAATTCTGTATAGACGCTTTCCTCGTCTGTTGTTTTACTGCGTCCCTCAACAACAGGATATTGCCCTTCAGCTTCATAATATCTTTCCAGAGCTTCCTTAATGATTTCCAGGTCATCTTTTCTTTCCTGGTCAGCAGCTGTTCTTTCACCTAGGACAACCTCGAGGTCCTGTTGTCGTTGTTGATCAGCTTCTGCCGCCTCCTCCACTCGTATATCTTCTTGATGCTGTATATTCCAATAGTAATACCCGATCGCCCCACCGATAACTACAATCACAGCAACTAATATAATTATATTCTTCTTTTTGCTGAAAAATGACTTAGCAAATGACAGCCAGAGGTTTTCTTTAGGCACTAAAATTTCCTGACCGACTTTGATCTGATATGGGGCTTTTAGCTTATTTACCCTAGCCAAGTATTTCCAACGAAGTCCATATTGTTCTGCAATGCTTTCAATTGTGTCGCCTTCAATTACTGTATGAATTCCCATTTTAGACTTTTCTTTAGCAACTATCAGCTGAAAGAGTAAACGAATGATAATGAATATTACAATAATTAATGCAATCAATATTAGTAATCGATATGGAATAACCCAGATGACCGCCGTAGCTGTGGCCACCTCACCATCACCATAAGTAACTTCAGCTGTAGCCTTGAAACGACCAAAAACTGGTGGATCCGTCCAATTAACAAAGTTTGATGTGGGCTTGTCCGGCATAATAATACCAAAGTTTACATCCTCTATTGATTTTATTGTTCGCCCAAATATATTTTGTATTTTAACCTTCCCGCTAAGATCCAAATGAACATTGCCTGTGTTCTCAAATGATATAAAATATTGCACTGCCGGCTTCAAACCGAGTAGATCCAATATCCTGTCAACCGGAACCACTTCCTGCATATACTTTAGTCTGCTTAGCAAATTGCCCCTAAAACCAGTTATATTTAACTCCTTACGAATTTCTCCCGGAATCGTTACATACATGCGTACACCTACTCTTGTAATAATGCTTATTCTTGCCCCACCCGTTACAACGTCTTTCTCAAGTATTTCCTGTATTACTATTGCACCAATATGTTCACCCACATCAACATCATTTTCCGGAATAGTGATTTTGAAAGGAACCTCCATTTCTGTATTGGCTGGCACTTCTATAGTTTCCTGAGGTAATTCAACCCAAGAACCAACATCTTTACGTTTTTCGTCTTGCATCAGTGGAGCAAACGAACCATCTGATGTCGTTGTAGCATCTACTGCATATATTTTAAAACTTGCAGATTCATCAGTCGCGTTAAGTATCATGGCTGAATCCTCCCTTGACTCACCCGGCTCCATCGTATAGATAAACCATGAGTCTGAGTACATAACATCTGGATTTGGGTTGGCTGGCATGATGCCCTTCTGTCCCATAGCAATGGCCTCTACCGCATAGGCTGAAATTATCATCAATAACAAAGCCAGGGTGGTTATTATACCCCCACGCATTAAAGCTTTTATTATTTTGTTGCTATGCATAGTATTGAAATTCCAAAAGTGAAATTTAGTCTTTTTAACAAGGCAGCTTCAAGTCTTAGTAATTGAACAAAAAACGAATTTAGCCACTTTGGCAGGATTACATAGGATGTAGTCTGCTGACGATTTGACCCAAGGCTAGTATATAATCTATAGAGCACGATAGGTAATGATAAAAAGGATATGCAATAGCTTCGTTTCTTCATGTGAAATCCGGCACGTGATAGCTTACGGTGCATTTCAGATAACGAGTACCTTCTTTTGTGGTGCAAAGCTTCGTCATGGCCTGACCAGAGAAACTGGTAAGCCGGAGCCAGAATAAAAACCAAACCGCCCGGTTTTAACACTCTATATATGCTTTTCAATGCGACCTCATCATCCAAATGCTCTAATATGTCAAAAGCGGTTGCTACATCTACCGATCCATCTGGTACTTTTAACTCCTCTACATTACCTAAAACAACGCTGTCTATCCCTCTTTTTTGGCAAAAATTAATGGCCTGCGGTGAGTTGTCAACTCCCTTTACTATACCAAACTTATTAAGAACTTCAAAGTTAATGCCAGTACCACACCCCAAGTCTAATATTTCAGCATTTCTATTAGATTTTGGCAAGTGTTTCTTTAATAATGTTTCGATAATATATCTTCTACCCTGGTGCCACCAGTAGCTTGATTCAAGGTCATACATCCTCTGATACTCTTCAATCTTCATCCTGAGACCCTTTACGAATAGTGATCGACACTAGATCATCACGATATATCTCTTCCCAATCATCATTTTTTCGTAATTCATCAGCTAGCTTAAGTTGCCAGCGTACAATAACCCAATCAACATCATACTGATCCAATAATTCTAGATACCCATCTTCACCTCGGCCAATTATCTGCCAGTCAGTATAAACATTTTTCCCGTCAAGTTCCCAGATTGCCATACGCCCATCAATAAACACTTTTTTTTCTGGATAATTCCAGACTAGATAACCCCCATGATTATACTCATTATACATTTTTCCCTTAAGCGGATTAGCCTTGAGGTACTGAACCGCATCATAAGGATTGCGTCCTTTAGTAGCAGTCTTGACTGGGTCAATGCCTAATTCCAAAAAGCCTGTTATTTGCTGACGACTGACAATAACGAGAGCAATAATAAAAAGAAAAATTATATACTTTTTGCTGATAACTTTGGCTAAAGTCTGGCCAGTTAATGCTTGAGCTATGGCTACCCAGAAAGGAGTGATTGCCAGCATAAGCAAGGGCATATGGCGCCAACTTGATATACCGATAATAAAAAATACAACAGTAATTATTAAATGTGTTATATCAATTTTTCTTAGTGAAAAAAGCAATAGGATGGCAAATAAAATTAAATAGATAATTAATTGACGACTCATTTCATGGTTAAACTGTACTGGAGTCCATTCGCCAATATTTTGTCTGATTACTGCTGAACCTGTTGTGTTAATCAACGTATAGTATATTTCATAATATATTTTGATTCCATAGGGATTTACCAGCGTTGCGGCTCCACTTAATAGACCTATTATGGCTATTTTTATAAAACTAATTTTACTAAGTATACGAAAGTGTATCTCTTTCTTTTTAATTCTTTCTATCAACTTTTTTGCGACCACTCTTAACAATTCTACCGTAAAAAATAACCCCAAGACAAACAAACCAAATGAAAAACCACCGTGAAGGTTTACCCAAACCATCAATATTATAGGGATAATGTATATTAGTTTACTGCTCTGATTTATTCGGAAACGATAAAGAATATAAAACAATGCCCCTAATCCCAACATGCTAATTACTTGAGGGCGAACTCCAACAATTGAAATACTCACCAAGAGTGCTAAAAGAGAAGCCAATAGCTGATATTCTTTTCTAGCAGAAAAGCTCTTGCCAGCCAAATAAAAAGCCAACGTTGAAATCAATGCAAAAACAGCTGTCATAGCAATCGGACCGGCTGTCGGGCCCAGACTGTTTAGCCCATAAAGCATCAGGTCAGTCAGCCATTCATGAGCGATCCAAGGGTATTCAGAAAAAGTATGTGAAAATGGATCACCCTCTGCAACAGCTTTATTCTCCCAGAGATACTGGCCAGAACGTAAATGCCAGCCCAAATCAGGATCCAAGGGAATCCTCATTGATAAAAAGAATATAATCAATAGCACTGTTACTATAAATATCCTTTTTCTAGTTACATGCTTCTTAACGTTGTTCCAGCTCATGTATTTATTATATCAAAAATTCATATTAAAAAAAGCACTAATTATTTAATTAAGTACTTTTTTACTATTTATAGTTAAGCGACTGTCAGCACCAAATTCGATTCATAGTTACCGGCATTGTCAGTTGGCTCCTGCTCAAAGTTTAAAATTGTGTTATTGATAATAAACTCTCCATCACCATCGCCCGCTGAAGCCGACATTAATGTACGTTCAGCATTTAAATATACATCATCCGTACCGGCAGTTACATTAGTTATGTCAGAGCCATTCAAGTTCGATATTTCGCCCGGCGACCAAAGCAAGCTATTTGATAAAGTAATCTGATTAGCTGGAGTAGTGTTATCAACGAAGTTACCAATTGATGGAGTCGTTACAGCCCAACCTGCGCTATTGCCTCGGTAGTCTGTTACCCCAATGTTTTCCATCTCCATTAAACTCACCGCATTCTGTCCAGCTGTTAAGTCATTAAAGTTTATATCAGAGTTTACAGAAGTCAGAGACAAGGCACCGGCGTCAATTGATTGAGAAATATTTATGTTAGCGTTATCTGCTGCCCTGGTAATTTCCAATGAGCTAAAAATCATACCTAATGTAAAAAACAAAATAAGAGTAGCAAATATTTTTTGTTTTATTATTTTTGTTTCTTTGATCATGTTTTTACTGATTTTTTATTTTTTTAACTAACCGTAAGCACCAAATTCGATTCATAGTTACCAGCGTTGTCAGATGGCTCCTGCTCAAAGTTTAAAACTGTGTTATTGATAATAAATTCTCCCTCTCCATCGCCCGCTGATGCTGACATCAATGTACGCTCAGCATTTAAATATACATCGTCCGCACCGGCAGTTACATTAGTTATGTCAGAGCCATTCAAATTTGATATTTGTCCTGGCGACCAAAGCAAGCTATTTGATAAAGTAATCTGGTTAGCTGGAGTAGTGTTATCGACGAAGTTACCAATTGATTGAGTTGTTACAGCCCAACCAGCATTAGTTCCTCGAAAATCTGTTACTGTAATATTTTCCATCTCCATTAAACTATCCGCATTCTGTCCAGCCACTAGGTCATTGAAGTTAATATCAGAGTTTACAGAAATTAGTGACAATGTACCAGGATCAATTGATTGAGAAATATTTATGTTAGCGTTATCTGCTGCTCGGCTTATCTCCAGAGCTGAGTAAACCATAGCAAGCGCAAAAAATATTACGATTACAGCAAAGATTTCCTCTTTAATTGATCGGATATTCTTATTCATTTCAACTTTTGTTTTTGTTTTTATGTAGGCTCTCTTTTACAAAAAAACACTTTTCCCAGCAAGTAAAGTGTTCATACTTCTACTATGAGTAATATAGTTTTTGTTTTTTCTTTACTT
>JAHIZJ010000062.1 GCA_018814765.1 Patescibacteria group bacterium | reverse complement strand
CATTTCCACCTATGTATGATGGCTTACATTGCCCTAGAGAAAGAGAGCTTTCTTGAAAACGAAACATTCTATCAGATTAAACGCAAGTGTAGTTTTAACTTCACTTTGGCTGATAACATCTTGGGTAAGCTATTTTTTCAAGGTGCGTAACTTATGTTAATTGTTATCTTGGTTTAATAATGGTGGGGATGGTGGGAGTTGAACCCACATGAGCCGAAGCTCACTACGTCCTGAACGTAGCGCGTCTGCCAGTTCCGCCACATCCCCATGAAACGTGTGCCTGCCACGCATCAGAGCGTAACGATTGATTGTGGGGTCTACCCGCCTCGACTCGCCTAGCTCGTCAGGCGAGGCGAGCCAGTTACACCACCGCGGCATACGGATTATATATTATTTGTCGGTAAGTACGGCGGGCTTCGCCACACCCCCCAGATAACTTATAGAATTAGCACGCTTGCCCGTTGACAGGTGCTATATTTCTCTCGTTAAATAAATTTCGTTTTGGTAACCTTACTAACGACGCTTTGTATTGATGTACCATTCTTCAATGTCGGTAAAGCGATCAGCCGGGGTAATAATCCTATCTAATTCGAAACCCTGAATTTTTTTATTTAATCCGTATGTATAGGTTGGATTATATAGAAAAATGGCGGGTAACTCATCTGCTAAAATATTTTGGAAATGTAGATATTTCATACGTCGTTGTTCTTCGTCATTTATTTTTCTGGCTTCTTCAAGTAGTTGATCTACATCTTTATTTACAAAAACCGAAAGATTGAGCCCTGGGTCTCGCCCCTGTGATGAATGCCAGAAGGAGTAGGGATCAGGGTCGGTACCTACAATTTCACCAACTAACAAAGCCTCAAAGTCACGTGGCTTGATAACGTATTTCTGAATTCTACTGGAGTCTATTATTCTGAGCTCTACACCAACGCCTATTTTCTGCCAATAATCCTTAAGCATATTGGCCGTGGCAACAAAATCCGGCTGGTCTATAGTAGTAAGAGTAAATCGGAGTTCTTGGTCGCCCTTTTTTCTCATACCAGAGTCTTCATCTGGAGCCCAGCCTGCGTTTTCAAGCGTTTCCATGGCCTTGGTCGGATCAAAGTCGTACTTTCTGATTTCCGGATTAAACCCTATATAGCCGGGTAATATTGGTCCATGTATAGCTTCACCTTCTCCTGCTAAAACCTCATTGATTACCTCTTCTTTGTTTAAGGAGTAAGCTAAAGACTGCTTTATATCCAAGTTTTTTAAAAGCTGGTTTTTTTGGTTGAGAAAAACTGCTGTATATTGTGGTAGATGTAATAATCGGGGAACTATATCCTTATTCTTTGACAAGGTTTCTTTGGACTCTTTAGGTACATAGCCTAGCCCCTCAACCTTATTGCTACGCCCAGCTTCGATTAAACTGGCTAAATCTGGATAGAATTTAAACGTAATAGTCTCAATATACGCAGACTGTCCGTAATAGTTTGCATTTCTGGCTAATTCGTATGATTTAATATTACCTGATTTGTCTTTTTTCAGTGATTTGAACTTAAAAGGCCCAGTCCCAATAGGTTTTAAATTAGATTCAGCTAAATGGAAAGAAAGCAGTGGGATGTCATTCCAAATATGGGCAGGTAAGATACCAAAGGTTAACGAGCTTAAGAAGGGTGCAAATGGTTCTTGTAAAGTTAAGATAACTGTTTGCTCATCCAGGGCGTTGGCCGTGACACCTTTGAGATTTCCGGCCAAAGGGCTTTTTATCTCTGTGGCCTGGATGCTGTCTATTGTGGTTATTACATCACTAGAACTAAAGATTTCTCCATCGTGCCATTTTACACCTTCTCTTAGGTGTATAGTATAGGTTTTTTGATCTTCGCTAAGTTCGTGACTGGCAGCTAAATCAGGTATGAGTTCGCCACTTTTGTTATGTTTAAATAAGCTGGAGAAAACAAGCCGGGAGATATCCATATCTGTGTCATTTGACTGGGAAAGAACTGGATTAATATAAGAAGGGTTGCCGATTAAACCTTCTGTGTAACTACCACCAACAATCGGTACGGGCTCTGTATGGCTAATGTAAAAACGTATAGCTAAAACAATACCTGCGGTCAGAAAGACTACAACAAGTAATGAAACAATTCTTTTCTCAGTGTTAGACAGAACTCCAGGTAAATATTTAAGCTGTCCAAATGTCGGCTTCTTTCGGCGGTTTAAAGAATTACTAACACTGGAGACGGTGGGAATACTAAAATCCCGCCCCCGTGATTTATTTTTTAAGTTTTTGAGCCAGACCGAAAATTGTCCCACTGAAAAAGTGTTATCGGTTATAATTAACTAAGCAAAGATTATATTAGCTATAGCGACACCGAGAAAAAGTATAGCAACTACTATTGTGAATATGAACAGGTATCTCTCAACACCGCGACGTGTTTGAAAGGCGTTACCTTCGCCGCCAAAAACACCCCCCAGTCCAGAGCCGCGTTGCTGTAGAAGAATGGCGGTTACCAGGAGCACTGCTAAAATTATTATAGCGATGTTGAAATAAAATTGCATATAGGCTGGTTATTGAAAAAAGCCAACACTGGCTGTTCTAAAGACTATCAAATGGCGCTATTTTTGTCAATATTAGTCTTTTTAGATTTAGCCTTTTGGGCTATCAATTGCTTCAGCTGAATAACACTTCGTCCGCTCATCTTTATTTTAGGCTTTTTCTTTTGTTGACGTCTCTGAGCTTTTTTTTCAAGCTCTCGCTCTGTTGTTTCGTGTATATGATTAGAGGTTGACATATTTATGATTCTTTGCTATTCTTTTCACGTTCTTATGTTGTCCTTACCCGAGGAGGACATGGGAATTGGGAGCTCTTATTCCAAGGAGGGATAGAGCGATGAGACGTAGTCTTAATGGTTCTCGGTTGATTTTAGCCCTGCTTGTGGCCGCTGTTGTAGGTGCGGGTATCGGTGTCTGGTGGTTTCCGCGTACTGTCGAGACACCTGTCTACCGCCTCGACACTTCATTTATGCCAGAGCTTGGGCAAGAGTACGAGCTGAACCACTTCCGTCGTGTAGAAATGCTTATTTGCGAAACACCATACATCACTTCGGAGGGAATTGTACTTGGGCTAGTAGCCTCAAATGATGGAGGTCTGACCCAGGTCTTGCCACAAGTACCTATGCCTTACGATCAGATTGAGTGGGGAATTGCGGTGGGTGAACACAGCACGGTCATGTTCTACAAGGATCTGGCTGGACGGGTAACTGCCTATGTCTGCCCGGTTCATTCGGAGTCGTTGGTGGACGAACCTGTCCTAGTTCGCGCCTGTTTCCACCCCATCGCAGAGTTTCGCCTCTGACACTTGGAGAGCACTAGCTTTCCACCGGGGATATCCATATGTGATATCCCCCTTTTTTTATCCTAGCATATCCATAATAATTTTTGCAGTTTTATTGCCCACCAGGTCGGATAGTTCAGTTTCTGAAACTTGCTGTATTTTTCTTACTGAACCGAAATGTTGGATAAGCTTCTTCTTAGTTTTTGGGCCAATGCCTGGGATTTCGTCCAGTTTAGATTTAACCGCTTTTTTGCGATGGGTTTGTCTGTAGAAGCCGATAGCAAAACGATGAGCCTCATCACGCATTCTTTGAAAGAGATAGAGCGCCGGAGAGTCAGCCGATAGAATCAGCGGATTTTTTTTATCGGGTATATATAGCTCCTCGTTTTTTTTAGCTAGAGCGACAAGGGGTGGGATGATTAGGTGTACTCGGCGGGGACGCCTCGCATTGTTATTTAGTGGGCGCCT
>JAHIZJ010000061.1 GCA_018814765.1 Patescibacteria group bacterium | reverse complement strand
ACAGAGAGGTTTAATCGTAAGTTGATGGACTATCTCATATGGTACAATACCAAAAGACCTCATTGGTCGCTTAAACTGCAATCCCCTGTGGATTATTTACTTAAAAACAATTATCTGTCCAGGATGTGTTGGACTAATACAGCAGTTTGACAAAAATGTTAAATGGGTGTATACTATATATGTTAGTTAGTGGTTTTTCAATTGTTTTAGAATGAAAAATGCTAAACAGAAAGTATGCAAAATAAAAATAAAACTATTCTCTTATTTTTAGCAACCTTTGAACTATAACCAGCCATTTTATGGCTTCTTTTATATACAATTAATTTACTACCCAATAGGGTATTAGGAGAAAAACAATGCATAAATCATTAAAAACAGTAATTACGCTCGGCATCGGAATGTTTGTGTTGGTAGGTGTACTAGCTCTAGCTAATATAGCCGGAGCGGTTGTCCAGCAGGACAATCCTGATCCACGCATTTCCAGTATGAGCGCCTCTCCAGCCAGTACAACTCTGGGAGCGACAACTACTTACACTTTCAGCTTCACTCTGTCACAAGCAATGACTCAAGGAGGCAGAGTAATGATTACGCTTCAATCAAGTGGTAATTGTGAAGGTGATTGGTCTCTCTGTCAAGTAAATTTTGACAATGTTGACGAAGAAGATGTTTCCGGTATTAGCAATCTTCATGATTTTAATGCCTGGGAACAGGGGCTAGAATTCGGTAAAAACACTTGGGCTGCCGGTGAATACACAGTGACAGTTGCTGGAGTTAGAAATCCGATGCAAGCTGGCGGTCATTTCCGTGCTTATGCAGAAAGCATGGCCACGGGAGAAAACCAAGAGCCGTGTGAACCAGGGCAGGAATGTCCACAATCACCACGTACTGCTTCAGCTCCCATCTTTTTTGGAGCTGTGGGAGTAAAGGGAACTGTCACCATGCCTAATGGTGATCCAGCTCCTAACATTGGTGTTGATGTTAGAAGCGATGATTTCTCGGTTAATGAGCACTCAAACACCGATGACTTCGGTTTCTATTCGATTATGAATTCAAGTCTTGTTTCAGGAGTATCCTACACTATAGAAGTTCGTCCCTGGGGGGAAGAATATCAAGATTATAGCGCCCCCACTCCAATTCAATTCACTTATAATGGAACTGCACTAACCAAAAACGCTCAATTAAGAGCTGCCACAAAAACCGTTACCGGAACCGTCTACTATGACGATGGCACTAAAGTAGGCACAGGATTCGAAATATGGGCCAATCAACCCGGTGGTGGTGGTGGTGGAAAAAACGTGAACGGAGAAAACAACGGTACATATTCTCTTAGCTTAGCTGGTGGCCAATGGGAAATCGGTTTAAATGCCGGCTGGGATCAAGAAAATAACCAACAGCGCTCTGTCAACTGGACCTACAATATGCCACCAACCATGGCTAGCTTTGCTAATAATGATACAACCGAGACGCAAGTAGTGAATTTTATAGTAACAAAAACAAATGCTGTGGTTAAAGGAAAAGTTGTCCTACCCGATGGCACTCCTCTTCAAGGCGGAAATGTAGAATTAAGAAGCGGTGGTGAAGGCCCAGGCATGAATGGACAAATCAACCATGAAACAGGTAAATTCAGCTTAAATGTATCTGCCGGAACATATAAACTGGAGGTGCGTCCTGATAGTTGGAATAACCCTGAAATGAATAAATATTATCTACCCGAACAGGCAGTAACCGTGCAGGTAGATCAAACATTAAACTTGGGTACGCTTATTCTCTTAGAAAAAACATCCAAGATTATTGGTCAAGTAGTTACGGACAAAGGTGTCGCAGTGCCAGATATCTGGGTAAACTGCTGGATGACAAATGGTTCAGGTTGGGGTGATACTCAAACCGATGATGATGGTGCTTATACAATCTGGGTCGCTCCTGGTACATGGGAATGTCGAGTAGACCAAGGACGCAATCAAGATAGTACATACATCTCATCAAACTCGGGGCCACCAGCACAATATACGGTCGCAGCAAATAAAACAGTTACCGCTGACGACATGGTGGTTCAGGAAGCCACTGCTACATTAAATGTTAAATTGGTTGATACGAACGGTGAAGCTATCAGCACGTGGGGTTGGGCTTTTGCCAGAAAGAATAACGCTATGCACGGTCCGGGAACTGAGTTCGGCGGCAATGTCGACCGCGGCACAGCTACCATTCCTCTCATGGGTGGGTTCACTTACACAGTCGGTGTTCATACACCTCCCGACCAATCGGACCTGTTACCCGAAAAGGAAGTTGAGGTGACGGTTGAAGAGGGCGATAATAAAAATGTGTTTGTTACAATGATAGAACCTGATGCAACTATCAATATTATTGTTCAAGACCAAAACGGTGTTCAAGTAACCGGTGTTGACGGTGAGGTTTTTGCAGAAACAGGACCTGGTGGTATGTGGCGTAACAGTCGACTGGATAAGAACGGCACTGCCACTATCAAGGTTAAGGGTGGCCTGGACTATAACATCGGCTACTGGTTCCACAACTCACCTGACTTTGTACAAACTCATCCGGAGATGTCACCTACCCGTGTTGGTGTTGACGCAACAATAACAAAGGTTCTAACGGCATTTAGAGCCAATACATACGTCGATATCAACTTATTAGATCCTGATGGAGATCCTGTTGAATTTGGTTTTGCCTGGTGCTCAAACCACATGTTTATGGAAGATAAAATACGGGGCGATTTCGAAGGCGGGAAGGTAATCGACGCCGGTACTGAAATACGTGGCGGAACCGGTCATTTACCGTTAATTTCCGGTGATTACGAATGTGGTTCCGGTGGTGGTCCGGAAATGATGGCCAACAACTGGATGCCGCCCGATATGCAAATAGTGAATCTAACCGCAGCTTCTCCAGATGAAATAACACTACAATACACAAGAGCTGACTCAACCATTACCGGTAGCGGATCATTTGATGATGGTACTGACGCTACCTGGTTCTGGTGTCACGCTTTCAGTGAAGAAGGACAGTTCTCTGGTGGTGAGGGCTTCAATGGAACATATAGTATACCGGTTAATTCAGGCTCGACCTGGTTTGTCGGTTGCGACTTCCACAGCCCGGATGGATTCTTCCGTTCACAGGAAAGCATGGTAACTGTTTCTTCGCCCGGTACCTATACAAAGAATATAGTTATGTCTGAAGCAGAGTTCATGATTCCTGAGGGTATTACCGAGACGTTTGATTCAACATCTCAAAAGGTAATTACACTGCCTGATGGAACATCCATTAACATACCGGCTAATTCTTTAGCCACAGAGGGTAATGTTACATTAATGGCCAATCCGAATATTAACCTCTATTTCACTTCCGATACCAAGCCACTTAACTTCGCTTGGGACTTCTCGGCAGTGGATAGCAACCAGCAATTGATATCTGAATTTAACAGTAACGTAAATATCTGTATTCAGTATGACCAAGAGTATCTGGATGGAGAGGGAATTGATGAAGATGACATAGTGGCCAAGTTCTACGATGATACCAATGGCGTTTGGCAGCTGCCTGAAGGTGTAACTCAGGATACAACTGCTGACTCAGTCTGTTTCTCGGTTGGTCATTTCACTGACTTTGCATTAGCAACAGGCACAGCATCTACTAGAAGTGGTGCTGGCTCAAACAACTATGATATTGCAGTCACCCCTCTATCAGGTGGTGGACCACAAGTCATATTAGCTGATGAGGATGGTAATGTAATTGCCAGCTTCTTCGCTTATAGTGAAGCTCTACGCATTGGAGTACAAGTAGCCACAGCCGATGTAGATGGTGACGGTGAATATGAAATAATTACAGCTCCTGGTGCAGGCGCCGGTCCTCAAATCCGCGTCTTCAATCATCAAGGAGAACTTGAGAATCAATTCTTCGCCTATGGTGAAGGAGTCAGAACAGGTATTAACCTGACAGCAGCCGATGTCGATGGCGACGGTACTGCTGACATTATCGCTTCACCTATGGAAGGTGCAGGTCCTCAAGTACGCATCTTTGATGCAGAAGGTAACGTAAAAAATCAATTCTTCGCCTATGCCGAATCTTATCGCGGTGGCCTGACAGTAGCTACAGGTGACGTCGATGGCGACGGAACAAATGAGCTCGTAGTAGCTCCAGCCAGTAATGCCGGTCCTCAAATCCGCGTGCTCAAGTCTGATGGTACTGCAGTCAGTCAATTCTTCGCCTATGCCGAATCCGTCCGTGGTGGCTATAACATTGCCACAGGTGACATTGATGGTGATGGCGTAGCTGACATCGTGGTCAGTCCAAAGGCCGGACTTGGTCCACAAGTAGCTATCTATAACGGTAGCGGTACTCAAATAAATCGCTACTTCGTCTACGCAGACACTTTCCGCGGTGGTGTTAACGCTTCGGTAGGTGATGTAGATGGCGACGGTGATAACGATGTTGTAGCTTCACCAATTTCAAATGCCGGTCCTCAAATCCGCGTGTTTGATGGTGCTAGTGGTACCGTATTATCGCAGTTCTGGGCTTACTCCTCTACCTTACGTGGTAACTTCACTTCCTTCGTAGCTGATCTTAACGGAGACGGTACGACTGAAATAGTTACCGGTCCAGGAACAGGTATGGGTCCGCAAGTAAGAACCTTTGATCAGGACGGCAACGCCCTATCACAGTTCTTCTCACATCATACCGGATTCCGTGGTGGAATAAATATCACAAAAGCGCTCTAGTCCAAACTAGACGCATCAAATACCTCAAGCCCCTGCTCAACCAGAGTGGGGGTTTTTGGAAATTAGTATAATTTATTTTAATAGTGTAGCAAGATAATCATATAAAGCTGTCGGGGGGTCCGGGGGATAATGCTGAACGTCAAAATACGTGTAAATAGATACCATGCCAATGGGAGTGAATCATTTCCCCCGGTACTTTTGGTTCTTTTGGTACCAAAAGAACACCCTGCCGGTAGGTATAAAAACTTCATCATTTCTAATCCTTATGCTACAATATAGTCACTATGACTAATAAACAAACAGTCTTCTCCGGCATTCAGCCAACCGGCACACTCCATATCGGCAACTACCTAGGAGCGATAAAACAATGGCTGGAACTGCAAAAAACCCACAACTGTATTTATTGTATTGTTGATTATCATGCCATCACTGTCCCCTACGATCCAAAAACCATGCAACAACGCATCCTCGACACAGCGCTGGACTATTTTGCCCTGGGGCTTGATCCGAAAAAGTCTACTGTTTTTGTACAGTCTCATGTGCCTGAACATACAGAATTAACGTGGTTGTTAAATACTATTGCTCCGTTTGGCGAATTACGTAAAATGACTCAATGGAAAGACAAGTCATTATATTCTATTAAAAACATTGATACACAAAAAACCAATGAATTACTATTAAAGATTGAGAATAGTAATATTTATTACAATGCTGCATTGTTTGCTCATCTTGAGAATTTAGGAAAATCTGGTAAGCTCGATAATGATAATAAATTGTTTAATGATAAATATAATAAGAAAATTATAGAATTAAGAAATGAGTTAGTGCATAGTAAAGATTTTATGCAATTCACTCAATATCTTAACACCAAATATGATGAGTTATTAATAAATCATGTAAAGGCTGGTTTATTGAACTATCCCTTGCTTATGGCCGCAGACATTCTTCTATATAAAACCAGCCTCGTCCCGGTCGGTGAAGATCAAAAACAGCACGTTGAGCTAACCAGAACCATTGCCCGTAAATTCAACAACCAATTTGGCGATCTTTTTCCTATCCCAGAATCCAAAACAACAGCCACCAAGCGCATCATGTCTCTGGCTGATCCGACCAAGAAGATGAGTAAGTCACTCGGCCAAAAACATTATCTGGCCTTAACGGACACTCCGGAAATAATCAGGGAAAAAGTCAGCAAGGCAGTTACGGGCGTGGGTACTGAAAAGTCTTTACCAGCCGGTACTAAGAATCTATTGTTACTGCTAAAAGAATTTGGTACAGCTAAAGACTATGTAAAATTTGAAGAGTCAACCAATAATGGTACGGTCCAATATTCTGAACTGAAAAAAGCTCTGGCTGAGTCCATAATCACACACTTAAAACCCTTTCAGAAAAAACGCGCTGAGCTGACCAAGAATCCTAAAAAGATCTGGAAGTCACTTGAAGAAGGCGCTAAAAAGGCCCAGCCTATCGCTACCCAGACTCTAACCGAAGTCAAAGAGAAGATGGGGTTGGTTTAATTAGAGCTCATCATAAAAAAACGTAAGCGAGCGTTAACGCTCGCCTGCTTTTTTATATGTCAGTCTATAAAAGTAGCCTTAGGCTTTATTCCAGTGAATGCTTCTCAACTTTAATCGGCCTTTCTAACCATTCACGAACTATGTACTGTGTTTTATCAACCACATCACTAAAGAAAAACTTGTGGTCAGCGTCACGAATCAGCTGATGCTCAATTTCCGGCTGATGTTTTAAAAATTCACGCATCTTTGCGACTACCTCAACGGCCGGATCAACAATCATCACCTTCTTACCAATCTTCTGCTGAATAACTTCACGAATCAAAGGATAATGCGTACAGGCCAATATTAATGTATCCACCTTTTCGCGCTTCAAAGGAAATAAATACTTCTTGGCTATCGTTTTTGTCTCCGACTTATCCAGCCAGCCCTCTTCCACCAATGAAACAAAAAGCGGACAGGCTTGAGTTTTTATAACCAGACCACTGTCCCCTTGATTTAAACGATCTTGGTATATTTCACTGTTAATCGTAGCCCGTGTTCCAATGATACCTAAGCGCTTATGCTTGGTAATTTGTTTGGCCTTTGCTATAGCCGGGCTAACTACTTCAAAAACTGGGATCGGGATCTGCTTTTTTATTTCATCCGCTGCTACCGACGAAGCGGTATGGCAAGCGATTACTATTACCTTTGCCCCTTGCTCAACTAGAAACTTAGCATCTTGCAAAGCATATTTTGTTATGGTTTCAGGGCTTTTAGTACCATAAGGCGTTCGCGCAGTATCTCCAAAATAAACTACTCTGTAATCCGGTAATTGTCTGAAAACCTCTTTAACGACGGTCAGGCCGCCAATGCCTGAATCAAAAATTCCTATCATATTTATTCGATTTTATTAATAATTTCGGGAGTTATTTCTTCCAGCGATTCTACTTCGAAATCTGCTTTGCTTAAATCTTGTTTTATACCTAGGTGCTGATACATGGGCTGATTGTGCACACCGATACATTTCATCTTAGCATTTATAGCTGATTCAATTCCATTGGCTGCATCCTCAATAACTAAACATTCTTGGCTATGTAGTGGTTGTCCTGTTACTTCTTTTAATCTTTCAAGAGCGTTTAAAAAGATTTCTGGGTCTGGTTTTCCCCGGCTAACATCTTCACCTGATACAATTGTCTTGAAGACTGACTCAATCTGTAAATGCTTCAGGATTATGTCTATTTTGTTTCTAATGGCTGATGACGCTAGGGCTAAAAGGTAACCACTTTCATTTAGGCTTTTAACTGTTTCACGTGCGCCAGGCATCTCTTCAATTTTGTTTTGAAAAGCAGGAATTACTTCTTGAGCGTATTTTGCCTGAAATTCTTCTATCGTAGCAATGATATTGTACCTCTTTTTGAATAAATCAACTATCTCAACAACTTTCATGCCAAAGAAGCCCGCTTCTTCTTGTGCGCTCAACGGATCATCTTTGAATGAACGACCGTATGAATTCAGAACCTTTTCAAAAGCCAGCATATGAGTAGGGTGGCTGTTAATCAGCAGATCATCCATGTCAAAAATGACGGCTTTGATGTTCATTTACGGATTAATCCCAACACCTCATCTCTTTTTTCTTCCATCAGTTCTTTTGTCTTTGCTTCAAGGTTTAGTCTTATCTTTGGCTCTGTATTTGATCCACGAACATTAAACCACCAATCATCGTATTCTACTGTCACTCCATCAAGATAATTTTGGTTTCCGTCATCGTATGCTTTTTTTATTTCTTCAATTTTATTCTTAACATCAGAAACCTCAGAATTAATCTCTCCTGAATGAACATATTTTTTATATGGTTTCAATACTTCAGAAAACGATTTATTTTGCTGTGATAGGTAGATAAGAAACTTTGTGACAAGCGCAATAGGTGATTCAAAAGTTCCAAAGGGGTAGCGATAAAAATAGTGGCCTGATGATTCTCCACCGAATACCGCATTTTCTTTGATCATTACACCCTTTATTAACGAATGTCCCACCGGGGTTACTACCGCTCTACCACCGGCCTCTTCAATCATATCTCTAGTTATACGACCCGGTCTGATATCATAACATACTGTTTCACCCGGATGTTCTTCCAGTGCTATTTGAGCCATAATGCCACGAAGTATTTCTTGTCGAACTAATTCACCTTTATTATCAACGAAAAAATATCTGTCTCCGTCGCCATCAGGGGAAATGCCCAAATCCGCATTATGTTCTAATACTGCCTCTTGAACTAACTTTAGGTTTTCTTCTTTAAGAGGATCAGCTTCGTGGACTGGAAAAGTACCATCTAATTTAAAATTTAGTTTAATAATCTTACATGGTAATGCTTTAAACATTGCCTCAACATCAAGCGCACCAACGCTATTTGCAGCATCTACAACAATCGTAAACGGCTTAATCTTTGATATATCATAATCCTTTTGCATTTCCTTTACAGCCTCTTCAACAACATTAGCTCGTTCTGACAATTTACCCGTTCGATTACTTGTCACATAGTCTTCTTTTTCTATAATCTCACGTATTTTTTGTATACCGGTTTCACCGCTAATTGGTGCTGCTTTTGCACGAACTATCTTGAACCCATTCCATTCTTTTGGATTATGTGAAGCAGATACCTGGACACCCCCATCATAACCATAAAACCCTACAGCAAAGTAAAAAGTTGGCGTAGTAACCATTCCAACGTGCACCACGTCTACACCGCTTGCGATTAAACCTTCTATCAATGCTTTGGTTACTGATGGGCTAGATATACGCATGTCATTGCCCACAACTATTGTTAATTTTTTACCTGGGTTCTCTCCTTGAATTAATGTCGCATATCCCCGTCCAAACGCCCTGGCTACATCTTCATTTAAATCTTTCGGGTAAATACCCCTAATGTCGTATGACTTAAAAATCTCAGGATTTACTTTCATTTATTTTCGATTAATTTTGTTAAGTCGTTTATTTTGCTATTTAACAGTTTCTCATCCCCTGACTCAATTGTCAATCTCAGAAGAGGTTCGGTATTGGATGGTCGTAAGTTGAACCACCAATCTTGATATTGAACAGTCAGGCCATCTACACTATCTTGTTGTCCATCAGAATATTCCTTTTTAACCGTCGATAAAGCCTCTTCTATCTTGTCGGTTTCAAAATACTTTTCTTCTCGCTGATATATATTTAAATCATCCACCACTTCGGATAGTTTTTTACCCGACCTCGAAATGATAGCCAACAGTACCACTAGAGCAATCAAGCCCGAATCAGCATAATAATTATCACGGAAACAGTAATGCGCTGATGTTTCACCCCCCATTATGCCGTTATGCTTCCTTATGCCACCGGAAACATTAATAAACCCCACGGGTGTACGAATTGGCTTACCACCCAATTTCTTTATTGTTTCCGGAACAATCCGACTGCAGATGACAGTATAAGAGATACCCGCCCCAGGCTCTTGGGCCAAAAAGTATTTAGCCAATAAAGCCAAAGAAATATCCCCTTTCACAAATTCTCCTTGTTCGGTTATCAGAAGCACCCTATCACCATCCCCGTCAAAGATTACTCCTAGGTCAGCTTTTTCTTCGATTACTTTTTGGCAAAGCTTAGCTTGGGATTCTGGTAAAATTGGGTTTGAAGGTCTATTTGGAAATGCTCCGTCTAGCTCGAAAAACAAAGGCACATAAGATCCTGGCAGATTTTTAAAAAGCTCAGGGATAACAGTACTGGCCATTCCGTTACCAGCATCAATAACTGCCTTGAGTGGCTTTATTTCTTCGGTATTTATAAATGATAATACGTGCTGAATATATTCTTCTAGCAGGTTCTTCGTTTCAACCTTCCCTGGTTCTGGGACATTATTGAAATCCCTCTGGTTAACAATATATTTATACAGCTCTCGACCAGGTATCATGCCAACCTGATTATTGACCATTCTAATACCGTTATATTCTTTTGGATTATGGGAAGCAGTTATCATAGCCCCACCGTCGTACTTGTATTTACCAACGGCAAAATAGACCACCTCACTGGGGACTAGGCCCAGGTCAACAACATCTACCCCTTGTCCTAATAATCCATTACAGAAAGCTTTATGAATAGCTGGTGAAGACTGACGCATATCTCTTCCAACTACAATCCTTTTTGCTTTTATATAGCAGGCAAACGCCTGGCCAATTAATTCAGCATTATTTTCATCAATCTCTTCTGGATATACTCCGCGTATATCGTACGAGCGGAAAATTGTTGGATTGATTTTTTCCATTAATTATTTCATTTAAATCAATTACAAAAATATTGCAGATATAGTAGTCAGACTAAGCGTTATTTTTTATCCTCACTGTCTGTGTGATTTAGTTTTTTGGTGTCTTGAATAATTATTTTGGTCAAGCTACTCATCACCCAAGCCATAGCTACAAATGTAACCAAGTTACCTAAGTAGGGTAACCACGTAATCAGATAGAAAACTATCAATCCAAGCAGAAACGGGATAATCGGAGACAGGCTATGCTTCTTAAGAAATAAGTTGATAATATATCGTCCAATCAGTAAGGCAATAAATATCCTACTGATATATAGAACAATGGCAAAGCTCACCAAAGTAATAAGCCCTAGCGGTATGCCAATAATCGAAGCAAACAAAATTGCTACTGCAACAGGAATACCAATCAGATATAGTATACCCCAACCAATGCCGGACATTGGCTTACTTATCATACCTTTAACCACACGGTCTGTGCTCTTTGGGAAAACTGATAGGATTAAGAGCCCTACCAATATTAATCCCAGAAAAGCTGCAATGCTAAAAAAATATGCACTACCAACGAATAGACCCTGTAAATCATTGAAGGTCTCTGATGATTTCTGGTATTCTATCAGACCTGCGACTTGTCCTGTTTCAAAGGTCATTTCTTCGTCGCTGACATATTTTAAGTCACCGCTAATTTCAGCCTCTGATGATAAAAGCAAGCTGTTGTTATTTACTTTGGCATGAACATCGCTACCAACTGTACTGGCCAGAGACAAGGAAGTTGATTGTCCAGTAATGTTGCCATATACCGGTCCGGCAACTTCCACTTCACCACCAACATAGGCTAGGCTCCAACCGATAGAACCATCGCTTGTGATAGTTAAATCATTGGCGAAAATTGTAGCATTTTTGCTAATGTCTCCACGAATAATAACATGCGGACTGGCTATTCGTATGTTGCCCAAAACTTTCCCACTAATCGTAACAGAGCCCGCAGCTGCAATGACATCACCTGAAACAGTCCCATTAACAATCAGTCTGCCGGCTACGGCCACCAAATCGCCATCGACATGGCCTTCAATAGTAATCGTATCGGCATACTGAACAAAGTTATCGTTAATGATTTCATCGCTGGTAACTAAGACGGTATTGTCAAAACTTGCCAAGCCAATTAAGGGTAAAGTTATTAGTCCGACTACTGCGATTAAAACAATTAATAGTTTTTTCTTCATAGGTATTGATGTTACAAATTTATTTTAACAAAATTTTCTTATTTTATCTAGATTTTTTGGCTACAACAATAATGTTATTAAAAAATTTCTTACTGTCGGTTTTGTACTCCTTGCCCAGGAATATATTCTCTATCTGGAATCCTGTATTAGCCAATAGATCTCGCAATTCTTCCTGAGTAAAAGCATGATAGTACTGCTCTACTCCTGAATCTCTCCAGGGTATTAATATGTCGTTCTTATCAAGCTTGGTTAGACCAAAAAACTTTTTCAGATTTGTCATTCTAAGTTTTGCCCTATACTTTTGTCTCCACAGATTCCAGACTGTTAGTATTAATCTGCCACCGGGCTTCAAGACTCTATGAATTTGCCCTACTGCTTTTTCACGTAATTCGTTTGTGGGAATCTGATGCAACATCAATATACTAAAAACGATATCAAATTCTTGATTAGTGAATGGTAGGCTTAAAATATCCCCCACCTGAAAATCATATTCTGGGCTAAGCTTGTTGGCCTGTTCTACCATGCGAGAACTCGCATCTAGGCCCGTATAGTCTACCTTTACATTACCAAAGATTTTCGTTAATCTTCCATTACCGCAACCAACATCCAGTATTTTCATTCCAGGCTCAACATATTTAACAAATTCTTCAAACTCCGGCCAAGTTCTCTCACGGCTGGATGAATATGGCTCTGCCAACATTTGATAATCAGCGCGGACCTTTCTTAATAATGTTTGAGCATAATCACTATCCATATGGACATTACCCCTCTGATAAAAAATTTATTAAAAACTCGTTTGGATAACCAAGAGGATCTGGCTAAGTTCAAGCGTAAGACGGCTAAACAGTCTGGTCTGTCTGTCATATCTAATAATACTATTTTACGGGCATATCGGCAATTTATAAAGAGTCAAGGCCTACCTGCCAAGCCCAAATTACTCGAATTACTTCGCCTGAGAAAAATCAGGACTCTTTCGGGTGTTGCAGTCGTTACCGTACTGACCAAGCCATATCACTGTCCCGGCAAATGCATTTATTGCCCGTCTGAAGCTCATATGCCCAAGAGCTATCTGTCCTCTGAACCAGCGGCTCAACGAGCGGTTTTAAACAAATTTGATCCTCGTCGTCAAACCAAAACACGCCTAGATGCTTTGAAAATAAATGGCCACCCAATTGATAAAATTGAGCTTATTATTTTGGGCGGAACTTGGTCGGCCTATCCCAGAGCATATCAAAAACAATTTGTTAAACGTTGCTTTGACGCAGCCAATGGTCGTGCTTCAAAATCACTTTTAGCCGCACAGAAACTAAACGAGAAGACCAATAACCGCATTATCGGCCTAACGGTTGAAACCAGGCCCGATGAAATCACCCCCAGAGAAATAAAATGGATGCGTGAACTTGGAGTAACTCGCGTCCAAATCGGCGTCCAAACAATTGATGACAAAATACTAAAAATCATCAAACGAGGGCACGACACAAAAACAGTTATCCAAGCTACTAAATTACTCAAGGATGCTGGCCTTAAGATCAATTACCACCTCATGCCCGGTTTGCCAAATAGTACGCCCCTAAAGGATAGACAAGTTTTTTATTCTGTTTTTAATGATCCTAAGTTCAAGCCTGACTTTATCAAGCTCTATCCTACACTGGTTCTAAAAAATTCTATTCTATACAAATGGTGGAAGCAAGGGAAGTACAAGCCCTATTCGGCAAAACAGCTTATGGGTCTCATTCCAAAACTAAAAAAGATAGTGCCTCGCTGGGTCAGAATTGAACGACTCATCCGTGACATCCCAGGACCTGATATCAAAGCGGGAAGCAAATTGACAAACTTGAGACAGGTACTCCAAGAACAAGGAGTGAAATGTAAGTGCATTCGTTGCCGAGAAGCGCGCAATAGTAAAGTTAAGTTATCACAGACAAAGCTTTTCGTAGAAAAATATAATGCCTCTGGAGGTACTGAATACTTTATATCTTTTGAAGATAAAAAACATGAAAAACTGTACGCATTCATCAGGCTGCGTCTGCCCTTAAATAGCTCACCAGAAATAATTAAATTTTTTCCTATATTAAAAGACTCCGCCCTGATCAGAGAACTGCATACCTACGGTCAGCTGATTGGGCTAAAGAAAAAAGTCAGTCGAGCTGGCGTTCAACACTTGGGCTTTGGTAAGCGCCTCATGAAAGAAGCTGAAAGAATTGCCCGGGAAAATGGTTATAAAAAAATCGCTGTTATTTCGGGTATCGGGGTACGAGAATATTATCGTAAGCTTGGCTACAAACTACAGGACACTTATATGATCAAAGATATATAATCATCTTTATGGCTTGTGTTTCTTATAGATATTTATTATAATCAATATCAACTAACAAATTAATAACACAACTTATGGATACTCAAAAAGAAGAAAAATGTCCTTGTGGCTGTGGCGAAACTGTAGATAACTGCAAATGCAAGACAGATTGTGGCTGTGACTGCGCACCCAAGGAATAAAAAAAGTAGCTATACAAAAATAGGCATGGGCTCACGAAGCACGCCTATTTTTATTGACTTTTTATACTATTAACTATACTATATAAAACGCTGAAAGTCGTTCATTAACAAGGGGGATATCCATGAAAATAGAATCTATGTCGGAGCTTCCGAGTTTCTTAAGAAGTGTGCAGGTCAACCAACTCCTGAGAGTCTTTTTCAGCAATACCGTAGAGGCATTGCCGGCATTTATCACTTTAATTGAACAGGGGCATCTAAGCGTGGGTGAAGGCGTTTTAGAAAGACTGGCCGGGTATCGTGATGCTGGAGAGTGGCCCGACAGTATTAAACGAAAGGTCGACGTTACTTGGTATGCCACAATGACTCCGGATTTGTTCCCACCTCAGCTCGGGCAAGCGATAGCATCAATTCAAGCCATTGCACCTTTACGCACGGCTGTTTTGAACGCACTTACGCTTGGGCGTCATTGCCGCATCGCCATCCATGCCCCAGCGCTGGCCCTACTTGCCAGCGGAGTAGCACGCCAAGAGAGCGGATCCGAAGTTGCTGCTGGGCGCATAACCTACGTTGTTATTCCTGAGAAACAGCAAGCTCGGTTCCCGATTGGGGCCTTCCTGGAAGCTGGAGAGCTCTAGTCTACAGTTCATTTGACCTCATTACCTTTACTAGCGTAAAGAGTTGTGGGGTCTTTTTTATGTAACAGATTAAGTGAGAGACTTTATAAAAAAGCCCGCAGAAATGGATCTACGAGCCGCCCGCTTAATTACCATCCTTGACGAGCTTCATCGGAAAAGGATGGCCATCTCCCAACCAAACAAACGTCGGGAATCCAAGGAAGAATGCTAGCGCACCAGGCACAATAACCAGTAAGAGGGAAATACTGATTCCAGTTGACTGGACCAGGCCAAGGCTCAAAAAAAGGAATAGTAGCACCCAAGCCAAGGCGTACTGCTTTCTCTTTCCCCGAGTAAAGTTCCACCAGATAGCATGGAGGAATAAGAAGACAACACTGATCCAGAAACTGACTGACCGAGTTTGTTGTGACATTTGTCCTCTCGGCTAATGAAAGGTGTTATTTTTTTTAGAAAGAACAATCATATATTAACAACTACCCCAAGCTTGT
>JAHIZJ010000060.1 GCA_018814765.1 Patescibacteria group bacterium | reverse complement strand
CATCAATTTCGTCTCCGTTCAAAATATTTTTAGTAAATTTGAATAGAGCCATATCCGGACGTCCAAACGGACCATAGACTGTAAAAAACCTAAGCCCTGATACATTCAGGTTGTACAATTTGTGATATACATGAGACAGCAACTCACATGCTTTCTTGGTAGCTGCGTAGGCAGATATTGGCAAGTCAACGGGGTCACTCTCAGAAAAAGGAATTTTTTTATTACCGCCATATACGGAGGATGATGACGCAAATACAAAGTTTTCTATACTATTGTCTTTTGCAAGCTCTAACAAATTTAGTGTTCCTCTGACATTAACGTCTTGGTAAATAAAAGGATCCTCTATAGAGGCTCTGACGCCTGCTCTAGCCGCTAGGTGGCATATCTTATCGATTTTGTTTTCGGTGAATATCTTTTTCAGGCCATCAAGATCACGAATATCGGTACGATACACGGGGAAGTTAAAATTACCCAAAAAAGAGGATATTCTATCTTCCTTGATTTGTGGGTCGTAGTAGTCATTGAAATTATCAACGCATACTACGCTATCCCCATTGTCTAAAAGTCTTTTAATCGTGTGAGACCCTATAAAGCCCGCACCACCGGTAACTAAAATTGTCGCCATTTATTAATGTATATTGATAATATATTTTTAATTACAGATTAAATTCTACCACAATATGTCTATTTGTAAAGTCATTGGAATGATGTATAATGTAATAAGTTTCAATTAATTTTAGGCCAATATATAATGACCCAAAGAGTCACTTTAGTGTTAGGCAAAATAATCATTTTATTATTTCCAGCTATAATTGGATTACGATTGTTAAATAGTATAGTTGTCCCTTCGGGACATTTACGGTTGGAGTATGAAGTTGGCGGGAATACACGATCGATTTCTGACTTGGGACCAGCTGCTAGGGTCTCGGAAAGAGAAAAAAGCGTAAATCATGGTGGATCCTATCGGCGAGTTCATACCGACCCGGTTTATTTTAGCGTTAGCATGCCTAGGTCATTTGAAACGGCCAAGGTATCCTTAGAGTTTCAAAATACCAACCAGCCGATAGTAGAGCTTGGAATCCAGCAATCAAAAAATGCTTGGGATTATTTACTCAAGCCAATGGACAATAAATTTATTGACAACAAAGATTGGTATTCTGTATCAGATAGTTCGCGTGATTTAGTATTAACTGAAAAAGGGGATTTGCTATCTGAGGGTCAAGGGATAGACGATGAAGAAAGTAAACTATTTAGGACTCAAAGATTCCAAAGCTTGGATCAGTTTTTCAAAGATATGCCCGTTGATAAAACAATTGCTCTGTACCAAACAGACCTGAAAGACCTGTATCTGATATCTGACTACTCCCCAAACAGCAGTGGCTTAGAGATAAATACTTCCTTGCGCGGAAAACACAATTTTTATACATACATAAAGGACGAAGCTTTGAGCTTGGAGATTGATTTTGTTGACATAAACCGGAATATTGGACCAGATCGTTTTCATCTGAATATCTACCGTGGTGATTCCAAATTGGTTTATCATCAGGATCTAGAAGATGATGATATAATAGACGCCAGTGGTCAAGGTACGGAAAAGCAAAGTATAGAAGTTGATTTACCAGGTTTGACTGAAGGTATTTATCGCTTGGAATTTGATATCAGTGATGACCTGGTTATTAGAAAAATAAAAACTGATCAACATTTATTAGTAGCGATAGATCAGATATTCCCAATAGATAATTCAGAAGAATATGGACGAAATATTTCAGACATTAATGATGTCCCTACTCGTCTTTATACAAAACAAAACAAATTGAATTTTTATACACAACATGTTACCGGTATTCAAACGGTCCTACTTAATGATGAAGAGTATGACATTACAGCTACAAAGACACGACACAAGTTCGAATCGAAATATGAAGAGGACGGTACGTTAAACACTTTAACTTTGCCAAAAAATAACTTGGTTGTTTCGGGAGATGGATATTTTTCACTTACACCTGAAAGCTATTTTGACCCCGCTGCAAACATTGTAAAGCTACGCCATAACACTGAACTATCACAAATAGATTATGTTTTAGCTAAGGGGTATGATAGCCCGACAGAGGATAACTCATGGCTTACTGCCACACAGGAGTATGATCTGACCAAGGCATACGTTGATGAAGACCAGACAATAAGATTTATGATATCCGCTCCTGGGATGTCAGAACGAGGCGCTGAAATAAAGATAAGAAAAATAATAGTTGACCTAGAACGCGAACCATTAAATTTGAAAAACCTTGTTTCCGGGTTTAAAAAAATAATTAAATTAAATAAGTGAGTTTTAATTCTGTTTTAAAAGTACTGTTAGACTTTTTCTATAAGGTGGCCTGGCTGACCTTCCTGGTTCTTTGGATGGTGGAATTAATTGATACAGGTAGAGTGAGCAACTATTTAAATCTTACGGCCCTATTGGTTATTGTTGCTATATTGGGAATATTTACATTTCTATTTCCCAGAGAGGATTTTCACGAAAACAACCCCTGGAAGAAAAACTATACTTTTTTTGCAATATTTGTCATTATTGTTATGGTATTTGTCATATTAAAGACTTTGAGTTTTGGTTTGGGAGCTATAATGGTCAGCCTTGTCTTTATCTTATATATTTTTATTTATCTACTAATAACGAGCAAGGAGCACAAACAATGAAAGGAATAATACTAGCAGGCGGACAGGCAACAAGGTTACAGCCATTAACATTGGTAACCAATAAACATCTTTTGCCTGTGTACGATAAGCCTATGATTTATTATCCCCTACAAACATTGGTTGATGCAGGCATAAAAGATATAATGGTTATCTCAGGAAAAGGACATGCGGGACATTTTTTAGAGTTGCTAAGATCTGGTAGTGATTTCGGTGTGCGGCTATCTTATGGTGTACAGGAAGAGGCCGGTGGAATCGCTCAGGCTTTGGCTTTGTGCGAAGATTTTGCTGATCGAGACAGTGTCGCAGTAATATTAGGTGACAATATTTTTGAAAACAATGTTGCAGAAACAGCAGTAAAAGATTTCGAAAAACAAAAAAAAGGAGCAAAAATCTTTCTGAAAGAAGTTCATGATCCTGAACGTTTTGGTGTGGCTGAAATCTCCGGAGAGAAAATACTTGGAATCGAAGAAAAGCCAAAAAAACCGAAAAGTTTATTGGCTGTGGTTGGGTTATATATGTACGATGAGCAAGTTTGGGATGTTGTAAAAACACTTAAACCCTCAGGTAGGGGAGAACTTGAAATAACTGATGTGAATAATTATTACATTGATCAGGGGACAATGACCTATGAAGTATTAGATGGTCAATGGACTGACGCCGGAACATTTGAATCACTCTATCGCGCAAATAAAATAATTGCAGAAAAGAAAGGATCCAAAAAATGATTGAAGGAGTAATCATAAAAAAACTCATAATCCATAAAGATATCCCAGATCGTGATGAAGATGTAAATAAACCCGGTTTTTTAATGGAAGTGTTGAGAAGAGACGAAGGCTTATTAAAGAAATATGGACAGACAACGTTTACAGTGGCTTATCAAGATACAATAAAAGCATTTCACTATCATGAAAAACAGGACGATCTGTGGTTCGTGGCGACAGGTAAAGCCATGATAGTGCTATATGATATGCGTGATGATTCACCATCAAAGGGTGAAACTCAGGTGATTTTGGCCGGTAAGGACGATTATAAGCTGGTGGTTATTCCGATCGGTGTGGCTCATGGGTACAAGGTGCTAAGCGAGGAACCGGTTTTATTGTTTTATCATACAACTGAGCCATACAATACTGATAAACCGGATGAAAAACGATTACCATATGATGACCCAAAAATTGGTTTTGATTGGGATGCCAATTAAGAATTTAAAAATTTTAGAATTAATAATTTAGGAAAAATATTTTAAATATAATAGAAAGACGGTTTGGGGAGATGTTGGAGATGAGAATGACCGAGGTAACCATTCATAACCGTACGTTACAATTTAGTTTAGAGATAACAAGATATCTTCAGTCATTTGCTACAACGACAATATCGAGTGTGTTACTAAACCAAGTTATGCGCTCAGCTTGTTCGATAGGAGCAAATGTTGTTGAAGCGCAAAATAGTGCCACCAAGAAAGAATTTAGAAGATATCTTCAAATATCACTGCGTTCAGCGAGAGAAACAGAATATTGGCTGACAATATTAAAAAGAAACTAAAGGCATAGATTATAATAAGATTGATTTCTTGATTGGTGAAAATATACAAATATCAAAGATAATTGCCGCAATTTTAATAAAATCAAAAAAACAACCATAATTATTAATTTTACATTATGAATAATAAATTATCATGAAAATACTTGTTAGCGGTTCACTAGCGTTTGACAGAATTATGGATTTCTCTGGTAGATTCAAAGACCACATACTACCAGAAAAGATTCATGTTCTGAGTGTCAGCTTTATGGTTAATCGGCTGAGAGAAAAATTTGGCGGAACAGCCGGAAATATTGCTTACAGCCTGAGCTTATTAAAAGAAACCCCTATTATATTAGCCACTGCTGGGAAGGATTTCCAGCAGTATTCAGATTGGCTAAAGAAGAATAACATTGACGCAACCTATATAAAGTTGGTCGACGATTTTACTGCAGCCGCACACATTTTTACGGACTTGGATAACAACCAGATCACAGGTTTTCATCCCGGCGCTATGAAGGAGGCCAGCCATGTGTCGATCGAGTCTATCAAGAGTGAAGCAGACGAACTTTTTGGAATTGTTGTTGCCGGAAACTTGGAAGATATGACCTACTATTCAAAAGAATACCAAAGACTTAACATCCCATATATCTTTGACCCGGCCCAGCAAATCCCGGTACTTACGGCTGATCAACTGAAATTTGCTATTCAGGGAGCTAGAATATTCATCGGGAATGATTATGAAATTGATCTAGTCTTAAAAAAGACAAATCTTACAAAACAAGATATACTAAAGAAAACTGAATTAATTGTCACGACAATGGGTGAGCAAGGCTCATTGATAGAAACAAAGGATAAAAGCATAAATATACCCGTTGCCAAGCCCCATGAAATCAAGGACCCAACCGGAGCTGGAGACGCATATCGCGCTGGACTGATAAAAGGATTGTTGGGCAATTATTCGATTGAGCAGACCGGGCGTTTGGCGGCACTTTCAGCGGTATATCCGATCGAGTGTTATGGAACACAGGAACATAGTTACACGAGCCAGGAATTTATCCGACGTTACAAGGAAAACTTTAATGAAAGTATCAAACTTTAATAAATATGTTTATGGCAAAAAAGAAAACAAGAAAAACTAACAAGCCGGGATTTTCATCGATTATTGCACTTTCAGTGGTTATTGGTCTTTCTGTAATAGTCGGAGGGGGCATGTATTTTTTTACTACTATTGAAGGAATTGAAGATAGAAGCATTGTGCCCGTTACTGTGGATTCAAGAAGTAATACGAATAAGGGCTATAATACTTTCGAGGTGAATCCGCTGGATTATTGGGAGACGTATACGAATGAAGAATATGGGTTTGGGCTTTCATTCCCCCAAGATTGGGAAGTGGTTGAATTAGATGGTGCACAAATCATTGCTCAGTTGAAACCGAAAAAAGAAACATATTTCTTTGAGGGGTCAGAGGCTTATCCAATATATATAACCGTGGAAGAGGGTAGTACAGAGCAATACATAAAAGATGTTTATGATAATAAAGCCACAGAAATAACACATGGAACAGTAGACTATTCTATTGTATCAGCAGAAGCAGACAATGTTAGCTCGATGTCTTATTTTACTGATGTGGGCATATATAGACTTGGGATAACTAATGATATAACAGACATAGTAATTGCAAACGGATTAACTGAAGAGGAAGAGGACGAATTGCAGGATGTATTAGATGGGATCCTTTCCTCGGTGACCCTTAATAATACAAGTAATTCTATGGACACATCTGACTGGGAAACGTATACGAATGAAGAATATGGATATTCAATACAGTATCCGACTGATTGGGTTTCCTCTGAGTTGATCAGCACAAAACATGTACAAGTAATTCCTACAGGATATGAACCGGGTACTTCTGGAGGGACAGCCAGGGCTTTGACTATTAAAAAAGTCGAAAATATAGGTGAAGGAGGTATTGTTGTTGATGGTCCGGAAACAGTGGAGATTGATGGAATATCCGTTGTTAAGCAGACTGAAGTTGGTATTGTGGATATTCTTGTTTCCTATTATCCAGTTGACGATGGTGGATATATCCAATTATATTGGGGAAAAAGTCTTAATGACAATTATCCTGAATATGAACAAATACTTTCTACTTTCCAATTTACAACAGACACATCTGATTGGCTGACTTATATGAATAATGCACATGGGTATACCTTTCAGTATCCTCCCGAATATGACATTATTGAAATGAGTACCAATGAAGATGTGTATTTTGTTTATAAAGAAGGCAAATCAGTTCTTGATATTCACTATCGACTTGAGACTATCGACGGTTCACTCTCAACATGGTTTGATCATGCTTCATCAGGCGATATTACTATGGGTGGAAGAATAGGAAAAAAGTACACCTATCAACCTAGTGATGCGGGGCAGACCGGTAGTAAGACAATTGCATACGTTGTTCAACATCAGGGTAAGCTCCTCGGTCTCGAGTTTTTGGGAGATTACGAGATGTCCGTGATAGAAAATCAAATCCTCTCCACATTCCAATTTACCGAATAATCCAACAAACAATCATCCGTGTAACTTGTAGTTTGTCGCTCAATCCTTTCACTTACGTATGCGCAAATCTGTGTTTGCGCTAGCAGAAATAATATAGAAATCATCGCCGCAAACGAAGACCTGTCCGTCGCACAAGGCTTTGGCAGGCGGGTTTGCGGCTACGGGGTGATTAGATTGATTAGAAAATAACCAATCCAAACAGTTTACAAATTAATAATTATAGGAAAAAGAAAAAACATGAAATTCGACGTAAAAGACATCAAACTTGCACCTCAAGGCAAGAAAAGAATCGAATGGGCTGAACAATTTATGCCTGTTTTGCGGATTATCCGTGAGCGATTTATCAAAGAAAAGCCATTCAAAGGAGTGCGCATGTCAGCCTGTCTGCATGTGACGACTGAAACAGCTAACCTAATGCGAACATTGAAGGCTGGTGGCGCTCAGGTGATATTAGTGCCATCGAACCCATTATCAACGCAAGACGACGTAGCCTCTTCGTTAGTTAAAGACTATGGTATTAGCGTACATGCTAAGTTTGGTGAAGACAGAACAACTTATTATAAACATCTAAATGCGGGCTTAGACCAGAAACCTCATATTACCATGGATGATGGTGCTGATTTGGTTTCATTGCTTCACTCGAAGCGCAAAGCTCTAGCACCAAAAGTTTGGGGCAGTACCGAAGAGACTACTACTGGGGTTATTCGCTTAAAAAGCTTAGCCAAAGAAGGTCTGTTAAAGTTTCCGGTTGTTGCTGTTAATGATGCCAAAACAAAACACTTCTTCGACAATCGTTACGGTACAGGTCAGAGTACTCTAGATGGCATTATACGCGCTACAAACGTTCTCCTGGCAGGCAAGAGTGTTGTGATCGCTGGATATGGCTGGTGTGGCCGAGGAGCAGCTATGAGAGCTGACGGTATGGGCGCAAAAGTAATAGTTACAGAAGTGGACCATACTAAGGCAATAGAAGCTGCTATGGATGGATTTGACGTTATGCCGATTGCCGAAGCATCAAAACTAGGAGACATTTTTGTTACCTTAACCGGAGATATTAATGTAATTCGCCCGGAACACTTCCGTAAGATGAAGGACGGGGCAATAGTCTGCAACTCCGGTCACTTTGACGTTGAGCTGGATCTAAAAGGTTTAAAAAAAATTGCCAAATCAGTCAAAATAGTTAGGGACTTTGTCGAACAATACACCCTGAAGAGTGGTCGCAGGATAAATATTTTGGCGGAAGGACGACTGGTAAATCTAGCCGCAGCTGAAGGTCATCCGGCCTCAGTTATGGATATGAGCTTTGCTAATCAGTCACTATCAGCAGAGTATGTTACGAAGAACTATAAAAAATTGAAGAAACAGGTTTATCCCGTACCTGAAAAAATAGATGAAAAGATTGCCGATCTAAAATTACAGTCAATGGGCATAAAGATAGACCGATTAACTCCTGAACAAAAAGCTTATTTAGCAGCCTGGGAGATAGGTACGTAGTAATTAATAATTCTCTCCCTACGGTCGTCCCTGCGTGAGATGTCCCGAAGGGACGGAGATCTCCCAAAGGGAGAAATATTAAAAATTAAGAATTAACAGATTACGGGATTGAAGAAGAAAAAAGTAAATTACACGATTGGCGTGGTGGGGCTGGGTTATGTTGGTCTGCCTTTAGCAGTTGAGCTAAGTAAGCAGTACTCTGTAATTGGACTGGATTTAAATGAATCAAAAATTAATTCGTTTAAAAAAGGCCATGACCCGAATGAGGAAATAAGCGATGAAGTGTTAGCTCGAGCAAGTATCGATTATACAAACCAATCTGCCGAGTTAAAGAAGTGTAGTTTTATTATTGTTGCTGTACCCACACCCATAGATAATGATCTGAAACCAGATTTATTGTTAGTTAAAGCGGCTTCAAAGTTAGTTGGTGAGAATTTATCGCAAGGAACTATTGTGGTTTTCGAATCAACGGTCTATCCCGGAGTAACAGAAGATATTTGTCAGCCTATAATTGAGCAGGCTTCGGGCTTGAAATGTGGCTCAGAATGGAAAATCGGATATAGTCCAGAACGTGTCAATCCGGGTGATAAAAAGCATACTATCGACAAAATAGTAAAAGTTGTCAGTGGTATGGACAAAGAAACACTTGAGTCTGTGGCAGAAGTATATGGTTCATTTACGAACGTTCATAAAGCACCAAACATCAAAACTGCCGAAGCTGCCAAAGTAATAGAAAATATCCAAAGAGATTTGAATATTGCTCTGATGAATGAATTAAGCCTAATTTTTGAAAAGCTGGAAATTAAAACAAAAGACGTAATAGCCGCAGCCTCAACTAAATGGAATTTTCACCCATACCGGCCAGGCTTAGTCGGTGGCCACTGTATCGGTGTAGATCCTTATTATTTGACTTTCAGAGCAAAGGAACTTGATTATGATCCTGAAGTTATTTTGGCAGGGCGTTCGTTAAATGACCATATGCCGATTATTGTAGCAAACAGAATTATTGATAAACTTAAAGAGAAAGGAATAGAAAAACCGAAAGTATATGTTATGGGGCTTACTTTCAAGGAGGATGTGAAAGATTTTCGCAACAGTAAGGCAAAAGATGTGATAGAAGCACTAAAAAAAAGTGGTGCTACGGTGATCGGATGGGATCCTTTACTCGACGATGATACTATAGAAAAAGAATTTGGAGTACGTAACATTCATCCGAAGGATCTTCATAATACAGATGCTTATGTAATTTTAGCCCCTCATAATGAGATAAGGAAAATTACGATACATGATATTATTGATAAAATCCACAATGGTGTGATATTTGATCTAGCAGGTGTAATAAAACAATCTGATATTTTGGCTAATGACATAACTTATCTAACATTATGACAATAGAAAGAAAAAGTGAATATTATGATTATGTAACATTTTATGTATAAAAATAGGACGTCGTTAAGCGTTTAGATAATTAAGCAAAAACTCTATATTCATCTATTAAAACATCCACATGGAAGCGGTCATTAAATCAGAGCGGGCACCGGGAATAAAAATCAGCGAGATTGCTATTCCTACAATTGGCGCCAACGAAGTATTAGTTAAGGTTAAAGCTGCATCAATTTGTGGTACTGACCTGCATATATATCAATGGAATAAATGGGCAAACAGACGTATCAAACAATTACCATTAATAATGGGACATGAATTATGTGGAGAAATCAGTAAAGTTGGAGATAGTGTTTCTAATGTAAGAGTTGGTGATTTTATTTCTGCTGAAAGTCATATCGTATGTAATACTTGTGATTTGTGTAGAACAAGTCGATACCATATCTGCAATCAAACAAAAATAATTGGTGTTGATATAAATGGTTGTTATGCAGAATATATTGCATTACCAGCTCAAAATATATGGCGTAATTCTAAGGATCTTAATATTAAGACTGCGGTTCTTATGGAAAATTTTGGGAACGCAGTTCACGCTGCAGACACCTATGAAGTGAAGGATAAGAATGTATTAATTACTGGTTGTGGGGCAGTAGGCTGTATGACTGCTGCAGTCTGTAAAGCTGCTGGCGCGAAAAACGTATTTGCTACTGATTTACATCAATACAGACTTGATTTAGCTAAAAAGATGGGAGCCGACCACACAATTAGAGCAAATGGAAAAGACTTAGTCTCTATCATTAAAAAAAGGACCAATAGTAAAGGGGTGGATGTGTTCATTGATATGTCAGGTGCTGAAACAGCAATAGTATCCGGCTTTGAGCTTTTAAAACCTGGTGGTAAAATGATTGCCTTTGGTCTACCCAGTTCATCTATTAACATTGATCTGAGTAATATGGTAGTTTTTAAAGGTATATCGATTAAGGGTGTCGTGGGTCGACGTCTATGGGAGTCCTGGGAGAAAGCCAGTGATCTTATAGATAATAAATTAGTTGACCTGAGCTCTATAATAACTCACGAATTTAGCCTTAAAGATGTTGAAAAAGGATTCGAAGTAATGACCTCGGGCAAGTGCGGAAAAGTGGTTTTTTATAATGAATAATAGCTAACACTACAACACCAATGACGAATTTGTATACTTGGATTGAAGGAGAACTAGAAAAATTAGAAAAGCAAGGTCTTTTGTCTAATATAAAAGTTATAGGATCACCTCAAAGTGCTTGGTTCGACATTAATGGCCAGAAGTGTCTAAACTTTTGTTCCAACAATTATCTTGGTTTGGCCAACCATCCTGATGTTAAAAAAGCGGTAATAGTAGCCATCGATAAGTTCGGGATTGGACCTGGAGCGGTACGTTCAATTGCTGGTACGAATGATTTGCACATAGAATTGGAAAATAAATTAGCAGTTTTTAAAAAGGTTGAGGCAGTATTAACATTTCCATCAGGCTTTACCGCTAATCTAGCAGTAATACCGGCATTATTTGGAGATGGGGATATCATATTTTCGGATCGACTTAATCACGCATCTATCATAGATGGTTGCCGACTGTCCAAGGCTAGGATTATTCCCTATGAACATTGTTCGGTCGATAATCTAAAACAGGTGATAGTTCAAGAAAGAAAAGTTGGGTTTGAGAAAGGTTTAATTGTTACTGATGGCGTATTTAGTATGGATGGTGATGTTGCCCCACTACCAGGATTAGTAGAGCTAGCTAAAAAAGAAGATTTAATTGTAATGACTGATGACGCTCATGGTGAGGGGGTATTGGGGGATAATGGTCGGGGCGTGGTAGATTATTATAGGCTTCATGGTCAGGTAGATATTGAAGTAGGCACTTTTTCCAAAGCTTTTGGGGTACGCGGAGGATTTGTTGCAGGTAAAAAAATAATAATAGATTGGTTAAGGCAACGAGGTAGGCCATTTTTATTCTCTTCGGCCATGACTATTCCTGACACGGCAGCCTGTATTGCCTCGCTTGATATTCTCAATAAATCTGATGAATTAAATAAAAAACTTTGGGAAAATTCAAAGTATTTTAAAGAAAAAATTAACAGCTTGGGATTGAATGTTGGTAATAGCCAAACACCAATTACCCCAGTAATAATTGGTGACGAAAAACTAACTCAGGAATTTAGTCGGCAGTTATTTGTGAAGAAGGTGTTTGCAACAGCTGTGACCTATCCATTGGTGCAAAGAGGGAAGGGCAGAATACGAGTAATGATTTCTGCCGAACACACGAAGAAAGATTTAGATTACGGAATAGAGGCTTTTCAGTCAGTTGCAAAAGAGCTAAAAATAATTTAAATATCAATTAATTTATTTGTATTATGAAATTCCTTATTACCGGTGGTGCAGGAGCTTGCCCTGCATCCCGGCAGATATATAGAATTATTAAATCATTCAATCAGTTAATATGAAATTTCTTATCACCGGTGGTGCAGGGTTCATGGGCTCTAACTTTATCCGCTACATATTGAACAAATATCCTGAACATGAAGTTGTTAATCTGGATAAGTTGACATACGCGGGAAATCTGGAAAACCTGAAAGACGTGGAAACTAATACCCGCTATGAATTCGTAAAAGGGGATATAGCTGATGAAAAGGTTGTTGATCAGGTAATGCAAAAGGGCATTGATCAAATTGTCAATTTTGCAGCTGAAACGCATGTTGACCGTTCAATACATGGAGCTAAGAGCTTCATAATGACTGACGTCTTTGGAACTTATAACTTGCTCGAAGCAGCCAAGAAATACAAGACACAGAAATATATCCAGGTTTCTACAGACGAAGTGTTTGGCTCTACCGAGGATGGGGAATTTTATGAAGACACCGCATTTGAGCCTAATAGTCCATATTCAGCCTCGAAGGCAGGAGGAGATCATCTGGTAAGAGCCTACTGGAAAACTTACGATTTACCGACGGTTGTAACTCATAGTTGTAATTTTTACGGACCTTATCAATACCCGGAAAAGTTGATCCCTTTATTTGTAACAAATTTAATTGAAGGTAAAAAGATACCGGTTTACGGTGATGGACAACAAGTTAGAGAATGGATATTTGTTCCCGATTACTGTCGAGCCCTTGATACCGTCATACAGAAAGGTGAAATTGGTGAAGTGTATAATATTGGCTCGGGCTATAGAAAGGCAAATCTGGAAATAACCAATATTATTCTGGGACTGATGGGGCAGGGAAATGATATGATTGAATACGTAAAGGATCGTCCGGGACACGATAAGAGATATGCGGTTAATTCCGACAAACTTCGCAAGTTAGGATGGAAGCCAGACGTACAGTTCGAGCAGGGCATTAAAGATACGGTCGAATGGTATAAAGAGAATGAGCTATGGTGGAAAAGGCTCAAAAGTGGTGAGTATTTGGACTATTACAAAAAGCAATACGGCTAGTAATCAATCTTTACATTTGGGAGTTAATTGTGTAAAATGTGCTTAAACGCAGGATCATGGCAGGATTATAAGTTTAATAATTAACCGATAGTAACATACTATGAAAATTCTAATAGTCGGTCACAAAGGAATGCTAGGGTCTGCCTTAGTCGAAAAGTGTAAAGGTCAGGAATTATTGCTCTGGGATTTGCCTGAAATAGACATTTCACAAGAAGAAACAGTTGAGAGGATTGTAGCTGAAAATCCTGAGTTTGTTATTAATACTGCCGGCTATACGGACGTAGATGGCTGTGAGAGTAACAAGAAAGAAGCTAAAATGGCTAATTCAGAAGGGGTAATATTTCTTGCCGAGGGTTGTGAAAAAATAAATACCCCGATTATCCATTTTAGTACTGACTATGTTTTCAAAGGAGACAAAGAAGATGGCTATGACGAGAATGAGAAGACAGATCCGATAAATACGTATGGCAAGACGAAAGCTGATGGAGAAAAAAACCTAAAAAAAAATACGGAAGCCTTCTTTTTGGTTAGAACCTCGGGACTGTATGGTCCAAATGGAAAGAACTTTGTAGACACAATGCTGGAAAAAGCAAAAACGGGTGAGGAAATTCGTGTGGTCAATGATCAATATCTAAAGTTTACTTATACCTATGATTTAGCGGAATCTATAATAAAGCTTATTGATTTACAACCTGAGTACGGAGTATATCATATGGTTAATGAAGGAATATTGAGCTGGTATGAGTTTGCACAAAAGATATTTAAGCAAGCTAACCTGAGCCCCAACCTGGTTTCCGTGAGTTCTTCAGAATTCAAATCAGCAGCAAAAAGACCGGCTCACTCAGCCCTAATAAACAAAAAATTTGAACCTTTACGATCGTTGGACGAAGCTTTGGCTGACTATATAAGCAAAAGGAAATCTAGCGAATAATCCTTGACCAGAGTTTTTGCTGATCAGATCCAGTATATATAATTGTCTTATTATCTTGGTCTAAGAAAAAAGTAGAGCCAGCGTTTTCAATTAGAGGTGTCATCTTACGCGTGTGGGAACAGGTCTCCAGTTCAATTGACTGGATCTTTTTTGATTGAGAAAGTAGAAGATAGGCATAGTCACTATATTGCATCACTTGGTTTATTGGCTCACTGACACGAGTTATTAGTATCGGATCTGTTTCGTTTACATGCCATAACCAAACCTCAAAATCATTGTAATAAACAATGCTTGAGTTATCATTCAGCCAAAATGCGTCTTTAGCTGATCGAGAAAACCTGGTGATGTTTAACTGCGATTCATTGGGATTGATAATATAAATATCTTCCGTTTGTTTGTCTATCAAAGCCAAGTGTTGGTTAGTGCTGGCAGTAAATTTATAATTGTCTGACAGGGGTAAATAAGTTATTAGCCTGTCTGGCGTCATGTCGATGCTAGGAGTCTGGAATAGTCCTGTGCTATCACTGTTTGTGAGGTAATAGATATGATTATTAATTAATGTAAAATCGGTGACAGTATGCGCAATACATGTTTTCGAATTATCTGTTAAACCAATTTTACACAACATGCCATTTGACAGAACAAAAACCAAGTCTTGGCTTATCCATTCCAAGTGATAGATGTCTTGTGGTAATGAGCTAATGGTAGTTACCTGATTTTCATTGATATCTAGTAATTGGAACTTTTTTACTCCGTTACTCTTAGTTGATATGATGACTAAGTTATTAAAAATGGAGCTCTCAATATCCATTTCATTGGTTACTGATAATAAGATCTCATCATTGTGACTCGAGTAATTATATCTTGATAATTCATAGCCATCATCTGTCATAGCTATTATTAATGAAATATTATCCTTATTAGTTTCTAAAACCTGAACAACCTTTTTGTTGCTAATAAGTAAGCTAGAAGCGTCTTTAAATAATATTATTTCCGGTATTACAGTGGCGTTATCGGTTTTTACTGAAATATTGTTTTTCCATGTGAGATAGTCTTCCTTGGTCACCTCAATAGAGTAGTCGCCTGGTAATAAGTTTGCGATTGTAGTCGGGGTTTTTTTGCCTAGCTTTTGTCCATTGAGAATCACTTGCGCACCGTGGGGCTGTGTCTCTACGCTAATAACACCGGTTTTTATGATTTTTTTTCTACCCCAATCGTATCGATAACCAGCGGTATAATACATCAATATAGGCGCTACAATAAAAAAAAGAGCTATGAATAGTGTTAAAATAATTTTTCTTGTTTGACGTGTCATTTTGACGTAATCGTAATTTATCGGTACAATCTAGTATATGGTAATTCTATCAGTAAGACACATCTAGAGCAATATCATGGAAAAATTCATAATCAATGGTAGCAATACACTATCAGGCGACATTGTCGTAAATGGTGCAAAAAATTCTGCCTTAAAAATAATTGCCTCTACGTTATTATCAGATGAGCCCTGTCGTATATCAAACGTGCCCGATATAGCGGATATTCGTGCAATAGTCGATATATTGAAGGACTTAGGGGCGCATGTCAATAAAATAGATGGGCACACCTATGAAATATCATGCGCTGAAGTAAAAGAACCGGCACTAAAACCTGAGCTGGTTAGAAAATTAAGAGCCTCGGTTGTGTTGTTGGGTCCACTCCTAGCTCGGTTCGGAGAAGTGAAATTTCCACATCCGGGAGGCTGTGTTATTGGCCAACGACCAATTGATATATTTATTGAAGGCTTTAAGGTTCTCGGCACTGAAGTGATTGAAGAGGCTGATTTTTATCACTTTAAGGCAAAGAAACTTACTGGCGCAACATTCGTATTTCCCAGGATTAGTGTAACAGCTACTGAATCTCTAATTTTGGCTGCTTCTTTAGCTGAGGGGACAACTACCTTAAAATTCTCAGCTTGTGAGCCAGAGATTGGTTTCATGACCGATTATTTGAATGCCAGGGGGGCAAAAATACAAGGTGGCGGAACTCACACAATAACCATTGAGGGTGTTCAATCGATTCGAGGTGGTGACACTCGTATTATCCCTGATCGTATTGAAACAGGCACTTTTGCCATCTTAGGAGCCTTAGTGGGGCAGGAGCTAACAATTAAAAACTGTAATCCGAAGCATTTAGAGGTACCCTGGAAGATATTTAGGCAGTTGGGGATGAAATTTGAAATAATGGAAAATGAGGTAAAAGTATACGGATCAAAAAAACTTAAAGCAACGAATTTAATAACACATGAATATCCGGGTTTTATTACCGATCTGCAGGCACCTTTTACTGTTCTGATGACACAAGCAGAGGGCTTGAGCCTGATACATGAAACCATTTACGATGGTCGTTTGTTTTATATTGATAAGCTCAATAAAATGGGCGCTAAAATAATCATGTGTGATCCTCATCGTGCTGTTGTGTTGGGTCCGACAAAATTATTTGGCAAGAAGCTAGAGAGCCCTGATATTCGAGCAGGTATTGCTCTGGTGATATCAGCTCTAATTGCCGAAGGAGAAAGTGAAATTGAAAACATCTATCAGATTGACCGTGGTTATGAGCAGATTGATCAGCGACTACAGGCGCTGGGGGCTGACATAAAAAGAGTAAATTAAAAAATGGATAAATATACAGAGAGCACAATAAAAAAACACAAGCCAGGATTATTACTCAGGTTATTATTATTGTATTTAGTATTATCACTGTTGATAGTAATGTTTTTTATCGGATATTTTTTCGGTGCTTATAAATCCGGTGCTTCTACGGGTATACAAATCTTTTCTGAAATAATTAATCCATCTGAGGACAATCTAAAGAGTCAGGAAATTGAATTTGGAATGTTTTGGGACGTCTGGCGATATGTATCTCAGGAGTACGTACATCAACCATTTGATGAAAAAGCTGCTTTTTATGGAGCTTTAAAGGGGGTAGTAGCTTCGATAGATGATCCTTACTCTGTTTTTCTTGATCCGGATGAGACAAAAGAGTTCGATATTGAGATTACGGGACATTTCGAAGGTATTGGGGCGGAAATAGGAGTGAGAGACGATCAGTTGGTCGTAATAGCTCCTTTGTTGGGTTCTCCGGCCGAAAGCGCGGGATTAAAAGCTGGAGACGCAATATTAAAAATAAATGATACAGAAACATATAATCTGACAATTGACGAAGCCGTAGCGCTGATTCGTGGAGATTTTGGCACCTCGGTTGATCTATTGATCATTCATAAAGGGCAAGAAGAAACAGAACAAATTACAATAGTACGTGATACTATAAGTACTCAAAGCGTATCCTGGGAAATGCTTGAATCTAAAGTGGCCTATATTGCTATGACAGGTTTTACGAACGATACTCAGGGTCAATTTACCCAGGCTGTTAATGAACTTCTTTTAGAAGAGCCGATTGGTTTGGTTTTAGATCTGCGTAATAACCCCGGTGGTTATTTAGGTGTAGCTGTTGAAGTCACTGGGGAATTTGTAGATGATAAGTTGGTGGTAACAGAAGTCTTTAGCAATGGTGACAAGTCGGATCATTATCCTGATGGAGGCAATAGATTGATAGATTTTCCTACTGTCGTTCTAATAGGCCAAGGAACTGCGTCAGCGGCAGAAATATTAGCAGGTGCCCTGCAAGACCATGGAATGGCAACCTTAGTAGGGGAAACTACATTTGGCAAGGGCTCTGTACAGGATTATGTTGAATTTGACGATGGTTCTAGTCTTAAAGTCACTGTAGCGGAATGGTTAACGCCCAATGGCCGGTCTATCAATAAAACGGGCATTGATCCTGATATTATGATAGAATACACTTATGAAGACTATCTGGCCGGTATCGATCTGCAACTGGATAAAGCAATTGAATTACTAACCAAAGAATGACACCTACCATGGAGAAATTAAAAATGAGAATTTATGGAACTGTACAGGGAGTAAACCTAAGATCGATGGTAAAAGTGAAAGCACTGGATTTGGGACTAACGGGTTATGTAAAAAATAATGATGATGATGGTAGCGTCAGTCTTGAGGCGGAGGAAGACAAAGAAAAATTGGAACAATTTATAGACTGGCTAAAAAATCTCCATGGTTCATGTCGTGTGGATCGTATTGAAGAATCATGGGAAGAAGCAACAAATGAGCACGATGATTTTATAGTTAAATACTAAATAATAACATTTGTGAAAGTAATACTACTAAAAGATATTGACAATCTGGGTCACGCAGGCGACTTAAAGAATGTTTCTGATGGTCATGCTAGGAATTTTTTAATACCCAAGAAATTGGTGGTTCCAGCTACACTCGGTAATCTAAAACAATCTGAAAAACTATTAAAGAAAAGACAAGCAGCACAGGAACAAGCCCAAGCAAAACTAAAGACATTACTAAGTGATATTGAGGGCCTAAAAATAGACATTAAGGCCAAAACTACCGCTGAAGGTAAGCTCTATGCTGGTTTGGATGCCATTGCAATCGCGAAGGAAATTAAAAAGCAGAAAGGGATTGAAATTCCGGAGAGCAATATAAAAATGGGCAAAGCCATTAAAAAAATAGGCGAACATGAGATAAAAGTTGAAATAGACAAAAAAAGTGTAATCATTAAATTAACCGTCAGAAGTAGCGATGAAAAATAAGAAATATATATTTGTCATTGGTGGAGTACTCTCGGGTCTAGGCAAGGGTATAGCAGTGTCATCAATCGGTATGTTATTAAAAAGCCGTGGTTTTCGTGTTACCGCTTTGAAAATCGATCCCTATGTAAATGTAGACGCAGGCACAATGAATCCAACTGAGCATGGTGAGGTTTTTGTTACGCAGGATGGGTTAGAAACAGACCAAGATATTGGTAATTACGAGCGTTTTTTTAATACTGATTTAACCCGTGACAACTATATGACAACCGGCGCTGTCTATCAGTCGGTTATAGAAAAAGAAAGGAATTTGGAATATAAGGGCCGTTGTGTTGAAGTAGTTCCGCATATACCAGAGGAAGTCATACGCCGAATAAAATTGGCTGGCCAAAAGACTAAATCGGACATTATATTGATTGAGATCGGTGGCACAGTAGGTGAATATCAAAACCTTCTTTTTCTTGAGGCGGCTAGGATGATGAAGCTAGAGATGCCCGAGGACGTTCAGCACATCCTAGTTAGCTATTTACCGATTCCATCTAAGATAGGAGAGATGAAAACAAAACCGACTCAATATGCTGTACGGACTTTAAATTCTGCTGGTATACAGCCAGACTTTTTGCTCTGTCGATCAGAAAAGCCTTTGGATAAGCCAAGATCTGAAAAATTAGCCACATTTTGTAATATGTCATCGAGCTGTGTATTTTCTGCTGTTGATGTTGATAATATATACAAAGTGCCACTCAACTTTGATAAGGATAAATTACCCGATAGGATATTAAAAAAGTTCAACTTGAAACCACGGGGCAAAAATCTTCGATTCTGGAAACAGCTAGTAAATAAGATGACGGTTGCCAAGAAGAAGGTGCGAATCGGCATAGTGGGTAAATATTTTGCCACAGGCAATTTTACCTTAGCCGACTCATATATTTCCGTGATTGAGGCTATAAGGCACGCAGCTTGGTCTGAGGGATATCAGCCAGAACTGATATGGTTGAACTCCGAGGAATATGAGAAAAACCCTGCACTAGTCTCTGATTTAAAGAGTTATGATGGTGTTATTGTACCTCAGGGCTGGGGAAGTCGTGGTTCAGAAGGTAAGATCTCTGTTATTAAGTTTTTACGTGAAAAGAAAATACCTTACCTTGGTCTCTGTTATGGAATGCAGATGGCGGTGATTGAATTTGCACGAAATGTTGCCGGTCTTAAAAAGGCAAATTCTCTTGAAAGTGATCCTAATACACCGCACCCCGTAATATATATTATGCCGGAACAGGAAAAATATCTAGCCAAGAAGCAGTATGGAGGTACTATTAGGCTGGGTGACTGGCCATGTCGGATAAAGCCTAAAACACGAACAGCGCAGGCCTATGGTCCTATGTCAAAGGTAGTACAAGAGCGCCACCGTCACAGATATGAATTTAATAATACGTATCGCAAAAAGCTTGAATCAAAGGGTTTAGTAATATCGGGAACCTCTCCTGATGGAAAATTAGTCGAAGCGATTGAGCTACCTGACCATCCATTCTTCGTTGGTTCACAGTTCCATCCTGAGTATCAGTCTCGACCGGAAAAACCGCATCCGCTATTTGTGGAGTTTGTTAAAGCTTCGACGAAAAAGTCTTAAGAAGTAAACACAACAAAACCGCCTGATCGGCGGTTTTTATAATTGATTGGTAATTTTATTTCTCTGAAACTACGTTAACAAAGACTGCCGGTTTGAGACTGCCGTCAAAGCGTTTTCTTTTCTTATGAGTGAATTTTACTACTCCGTCGATTAGTGACATTATAGTATCATCACCGGTACGTTTGACATTCTCACCCGGATGATATTTGGTGCCACGCTGTCTGACGATAATATTACCCTTGGCTACTTTTTGACCACCAAAGAGTTTTACACCCAGTCGTTTACTCTGCGAATCCCGACCGAGGCCGGTTGTACCGCCTGATTTTGTGTGTGCCATGGAGAATAATTAATAGTTAATAATTTAAAACTAACAAATTAAGGATTAACGAAACTTATTGGTAAGTGTAAACTTATTCTGTATCGGTGTCAAGGTCTGCGCCTTCAAATGGGTCAGTTTTAAGCGGTTCTGGCTTATCAGTTTCTATCTTTTTCGCGTGATATTGAATAACACTTTCAAATAACTGAGTATTTATCTTATTTTGTCTGTCGCTTAGCTGTTGTTGTTCAATAATTGGCGGATTTAGAATGGCCTGATCTACAACTTGATAATCCAAGAAGGTGACCCATAATATACACAAGACACTAATTACCCAGACTAACTTAAAGCCATATTTTTGTAATAAATTATTTGTGAATATCATAATATTTTATTGCCTCCAATAAGTAGTTCCGGTAATATCTGCCTTTATAGTACTGGACTGCGCATGTTTAAACATAGATTCCTCTTTTAATGAAATGGCGCTACTGATATTAATAGTATTATAATTGAAATAATAATCCATACTCTCAAGGTCTATAATATAATTTATTAGATTGTTGTAACTACCCGTTAAGCTAAGAGACAAGGGGTGATCAAATAGTGGATCAGTATCGGAAAATTCGTTAATAGTAATATTAATACCAATGTTATTTTCTTGAGCAATGTTCTCCAAGCTTGATACAAACTCAAGGAATTGGTTTTTTGATACGAAATAGTCATCTAATTTATCATTCATGGGCTGTAATTCTGGCTCATTCTCTTGTTGAGAGCTATGAGTAGACTGTTGTTGAGCCATAGCTAAGTCCAGCCTCTTTTCGTTTAGCTGATCGTTCAGGTCGTTAATACTGTATTGCATGGGTATAACTACAAAAACAACCAAACCCGTAAGTACCAACAGGGCAATAGAAATGTATAAGACTGATTTTTTATTCAGTGTTTCCATCGTTGTCTACCTGCTCGATAATAAATACTCCATCGAAATTGAAAGTTATATTCTCTTTTTGCATAAGATTGGATAGGGGAGCATTGACGTTTTCAAAGAAGGGTAACGCTTCTATATCTTTTTTAAAGTCCAATAAGCTATTTCTGGTATTTGCCACACCACCAATCTCAAAAAGTTTTTCAGAACGATTAAGAAGAAGTGACTTAAGCTGGATATTCTTATCGACTGATAGGCCCAGTGTATGAAGAATTGGAGACCAATTGTTGTATTCGCTTTGAACAGATGAAAGCTTAGTAACTTTTTGGTTTATTTGTTTTATCAATTCGTCAGTACTGCCATTGCCATTGGTTTTAATTAGTGATTGAGTTTGGACGATTTCATTGTCAATCTTATCAATCTCTTTGGAGACCAGAATTTTGGTTGCTAGAGATATACCTATAACGATTAGGCAGGCCACAAATAATACAACCACTGCCTTTTTTACCTGATAAAAGCTTTCATTGGCTGTTAAGTCTTTCTTTTTTTCTGGAGAGAGAAGGTTTAAGATTATCATTTATTTTCAAATATATCAGACGAACACATAGAAGCTAAGCCTAACACTGTTGAATGAGATAAGTGTTGATTTTTTGGAATTATGCTGGTGTTTTTTAAATTTTTAAATCTAGACCAAGGATCACCAAGAATTATATTTTTGTTAATTTTTTTACTAAGGATATCAGTTAAATTTCTTAAATTAGCGCCACCACCAATAATGATTATTTGATCGATTTTTTTTGAACCAGGATGATGAGCAGAATAAAACTTCAATATCTCATCTATCTGCTGGGTAGCTTTATTGATATAGGTGTCGAGGATTTTTGGGATTGCAGCTTTGCCACGAGTTGGATCAAGGCCAACCATACGCTTGGCGCGTTCTGCCTGCTTGTCGGTTAGTTTTAACCTTTGAGATATTAGGTTTGTCATAGCCTGCCCAGAAACCCTCTTTGATGAGGCACTGAAACGCACGGCACCGCCTTCATATACAAGAAAGCTGGTTCTATTTAAGCCGATATCAAGTATTAAAGCTGAGGTGGTATTTTCAAGTTTTTGAGAAATTAGATTGTGAGCTATAGCAATGGACTCAATAATTAGTGCTATTGGTCTTAAGCCAGCATCTTCTAGTCCAGCCGTGTATGAATCCACTATCGTTTTTGGGATAGCACATATAACAATCTTGAGTTTTCCGCCTGTGCCCGTAGATAAAGCTTTCCAGTCCATATACATCTCATCAGGTGATAGGGGAATGTGCTGAGTTATTTCCCACTTTATTGTTTCATCTATCTGCTGATTGTCAACTTGTGGGATTTCAATCACTTTAAAAAATGACTTGGCTTCGGGCAAAGAAGCCACAACTTGTTTAGCAGTAAAACGACCATAGCTCGGATGTGAGATAAGTTTTTTTATTGCATCTCGTAAGGCCCTGGGATCAAGTATTTCACCATTTTTAATAATACCGGAAGGAAGATCTATCTGATTATATGCTACAAATGATGTACTACGACCATGATTTTTTAGTTGTACTGCGCGTAATACTAAATCACTTATATCAAGACCGAGTGTTTTTTCATTTTTTCTTAATAATCCCATATTAATTGACTTATTCCTTATCTATCATACCAAGGGTATGAATTATTTAAAAGTCTTCACCCTTAAATAACTCTTCCCATGAAATAAATGAATATTCTCCAGAAGTTGGGAATGATGGCGGAGGTGCGTATAGAAGAAACGGGTCGTATGATACCTGGGTATTACTATAGCCTGATATAACAGGACAGCCATCACAGCTAACCCAGCTAAATGTCCAAATAGTATTTGTAATAACACCACCATAGACTTCAATCCGATCACGTAAGTGCCACGGAGCATACCAGTCAGGGTAGTAATACCTAAACACATGCCCCTTTTGTGCTAACAGTGCTGCTTCAATTATCAGCTCATCCTCAGACCGAAGAGGAATAAGAATATCCTTTTGAGCGATTAAACCAAGAGCCGATGTACCATTGTGATTGTTATAGTAGGTAATATCATTTTGAATGCGAATACTTGTATTAGTGGCAGGTACTTCCGGGAAGCGAGCTGAGGCCAATAAAGCACGACCATTAACCTCACCGTCAACCCAAACATCATCCTCTGCAAATATCAGCCCATTTTCAGGTATGGAATAATTATCCAGGAATACATGATTACGCCAGCTGTTTGATTCTCTGATCCACTGGTTGCCATCGTGACCCCAGACTGATGGCCACAAGCCAGTTACTCGATAGAGATCAAATGTACCATCATTTAAAAATGTTACATGATATCCTAGACTGCCTGATGATCCAAGATAGACACCTTCGGCTTGAGCCTCGTCTCTAATATTTGATAGATCTATTGTTATTTCATCAAAATCTACCGAATCAACCGGATATTCCCAAAGGGCAGGATCTTCTCCTGTTCCCCAAACCCCCGGTTTTTCTTCATTGCTACAGCCATGCTCAGGACCACAAATGTATGTCTCACGTGCGGAAGTCATGCGCGCATTACCGGTGCCGTCCATTCTAATGCCACCATTTGAATGGACTTCTCCTCGAATTTCTTCTGTTTCACCGAACCAGATATTATTATTTGTTAAGTAGGCGTAACGCGCTAATGATGGAATGCCATAACGCACTAACAAGATTCGTTTAACCGTCGGTTCGGTTACGGTCCAGCCGACCGATTTTAATACCACTACTGTTGATCCCGTCACTGGAGGAGTGATCTCAATAGAGTATTGTCCAATAATATCTCCATAAGGATCGGTATAGTCGTGAATGTAAGGCCCATTTGTTTCAGTCGGTTGAATAAGCACAGCGTACATACTTTCAGCGCCGGCAGCGCCCTCAGCAAAGTTACCTCCCAGAGTTACGCTCCCAGTGAAGAATTTCTTTTTGTATAGATTCAATGTATTTACTCCAATATCTGTAACGCCAATAGACTCTCCGATATCGGTGAAATCATCCGCTAGCCAATTTGGCAAACTTGTTGCACGGTCATCGTAAGCTACATATACATACACCTCACGATTTACTTCAAACATTAAAAATTCTTCGTCAGTACTGTATGCATGCCCATCCTCGTTGGAGGTTTTTATCCACAATAAATCTTCGTAATCTTCGGGTATTGAAGAGATAGTGTAATTACGATCAATGTAATATTCATCTCCAACTATCAGGGAAGCTGTTTCGTACGAGCTTGGTAGCATCTCCTCTACAGTAATATCAGGACCCCGAGTCCCGGTGCCATCTTGATAGTCGTTAATATCGTGAGCCAGATGCCAGCGGTAGTAGTTTATTCCTGATTCTGCGATGGCTAGGGAGCGATGCCAAGAGACCTCTCTGACAGTACTTTTATTCTGACTGGTAATAAGCGTTACTAGCCCACCCATAATGACGAGTAAGACTGTAGTGAATACCAACACTACAACAAGGATCATTCCCAGCCAAGAGTCTTTTTTGTTTCGTACCACTTTTTTCATTAGAGGTTGTTTTTCAAGTTTCTTATTTGTACATCAGAGTCTATTTCAATGTTACTGGGTGCGCGTTCTGGAAATACGTTGATTTCTAAATATACATTAATAAGCTTTGTCTCAGTTAATCGGGTTGGAGTTGGTAGGGGGTTGTTTATAGTATCTCCTGGATAGTCCCCATTGTAGTATGTGAATATAGGCTCATCGTTATTTTGAACATATTCTGAAATATTGGTTATCGATTCACTTAGATCAGAATACCCAATCGGTTCACCATCTGGTTCGATAACGCCCTTTTTTAATGTATGGTCTTCTAGAAAATATCTCACTCTTTCTGCGTAAAGGTCAGAATCAATATCACTGAAAAAAATAATTTCTTGATCATCTGCTTTGGTAATTATATATGACCCATCATCACCGGCAGCAGCCTCGCGCAGTTCCTTCACTATCTCCTTAATGCCTTTACGTGCGCTCTCTACAGCCAACTGCTGTTCAGAACCAAATTGTTGTATTTTCATTCCTTGAGTATAAAAAAAGTATAGAGCAGCCATAAGCATGCTAAATATTGTTAGGGATACTACTGCTTCGAGAAGAGTAACGCCTTTTTGGTTTTGGAAAATTATCATTATTTATGTTGACTCGGTTAAAAATATATCTAATGTGGTGGCATCCTCTACCATGATTTCCATGTCATATTCATCATAACCATCAGCTTGAACATTGAGATCATAGTTTATATTAGACAAGTCAGAGAAAAACGTTTGGCCGTAGCTTGATGTTACCTGGGTATTGTCATAGGGTGGTACGATAGATGTTAAATGTAGTGAAGCATCCTCGATCAAGTCACCTGTCTCACCACGAACCGTAACCAAAATAGAATGATCTGTGTGTGGTGCTAAAAATATCTCAACAGAATGGCTGGTGTCTGGTAAGATACTGATTGGTAGTGGCAAGTTAGCTCCTGCGATATCATAATTGATACCAATGTTGTCGATGATAAAATCATATGTATCCCACTCCATGTCATTTAATACCAGTTGTCCGCTAGCGTCCGTAGCCTGCGCCACAGAATATTTGTAAATAGGAGCTTCATCACCATCTGTTCCAATGATTTTTGATCCTTGTAGGGCGAAATCAATATTTCCCAAGGGGGCAGACTCGGTAGTATAGGTGTTTATAGTAAGTGTGCTGAGCAGGTCAATAGAGAAACTCTTTTCAGTAACCACGCCATCGAATACTGTCAGCGGCGGTGGGTCCGGGTTGGGGTTATCAACCAGGTCTACCTCGTATGTTTGGTCTGTGCTGTAGCCAGCTTTTGAAACAATGATGTCATATGATTCTAGTGAGGGTGGTGCACCCGGTAATGTAAGTTTTCCATTAGCCGTTGTTTGTGTATCGATATCAATGATTGGCACAATGTCAGTGTTCTCTATATGAACATCTGCTGTTGAAACAGGATCTCCCAGTGCATCAAATACGGTAAACGATATTGTTCCACCAGATAAGGCGGTTTCCAGGCCTTTGGGTGATACATCGGTTATAAGAATCACCGGTAGATCATTCATCATGTTTTCCCAGGTGACTTCAATACGAATTCGTTTATAATCCGCGTTGAATAAATCGTCAGGCACTTCTCCTGCAATACCATCGAAAGGATCGTCTATATATATCACATCAGTAGTGATAGTATAATCAATACCATTAATAGTGGTAATTTCTGTGCGCTCTATTGTCCCGGGAGGAATACCGGAAACTGTACCAATATCGTCATAAGATAAATTTCTGATCATCTCCATCCGTTTATTCGATAATGCGGTGGCATCAATGCGTGAGCGATTATCTCCTAAAACCCTAGTACCCAGATTAAAGAGGGCGTAAAGACCCGCAATAGCTATGGCAAATATACCCATGGCTACGATGGTTTCTATTAAAGTAATACCCTTTGTGTTCATGTTTCTCATTTAAATCGTTTCAACTAAGTTATACATAGGCATAATGATAGCAATTGCAACTAAGCCAACGCCCGCACCCAATACCAGCATTAAAATGGGTTCTATGATAGTAGCAAGGCTCGACATAGTTTGTTCAACTTCTTCTTCATAAAAAACCGCTATCTCTTCCGAAATGGTATCAATGGTACCCGATTGTTCTCCTACGTTAATAATCTGAGTTACTACCGGAGGAAAGAGTGCTGGGTATTGTTCGAGGACCGAGGTAATAGTGTTGCCTTGTTTTACATTATCAGCCACTACCATCATGGCGTCACGATAATATACATTTCCCAGGGTGTTTGAAATTATTGTAAAGGCTTTTACAATGGGTATGTCGGTTTTCAAGAGTGAGCTCAATGTTCTGGTAAAACGCGCCAGGTTTATTTTTTTTACAATTTTTGAAAAGATGGGTAAACGTAATAGTATCGTATGCCAGACCCGACGTCCGTGTTTTGTTTTTAGCCAGCGCATAACAATTATTACAAGCGCAATCATTGAGCCGACTACCAGTATGGCGTTTTTTGAAGCAAAATCGCTGGTTGATATAAGAAGCTTTGTAGCCATGGGCAACTCAACTGTTGATTCATCATAGAGGCTAGTTATTTTTGGAATGACGAAAATAAACATTGCCACACCGACTCCCGCCATAGCTATCAGTATAACTGCCGGATAGGTGAGTGCGCCTTTAACTTTAGCGATTAGCGCGTGATCCTTTTTCATCTGGATGGTTAGTCTTTTTAGGACAGACTCCAGTTGACCTGAAACTTCGCCCGCTTCTATCATGTTGATAAAGATTGATGAGAAAACATTCGGATATTCACGCATACTTGTAGCAAGTGTTTTGCCTTGTTCTACTTCAGAACAAATCTGATTTATTATTTTGGCAAAGTACGGATTGCTTGCTTGCAAAGAAAGTGTCTTTAAGGCACGAGCAATGGAAAAGCCTGTTCGTATCATTACTTCAAGATTTTGCGTGAAAAACATACGATCAACCAGAGAGACGCGGTTTAGAAATTTTTCCAGACCTGTCACTTTTTGGTTTTTCTGCTTTTGTACGAGAGTAGATGAGACCAAAGAAAGACCATCTTTGTTCAATTTGCTCTCGAGCTCTTTTTTGTTTGCCGCCTCAAGCTTATCTTTCTTGATTGATCCGTCCAGTGCTTGGGCGGTATAGAGGAAGTCTGACATATTAATCCTTAGTTACACGCAAAACTTCCTCAATGGTAGTAATGCCCATTTTTGCTTTTGTAAATCCATCTTCCATCATAGTCATCATTCCTTTAGCCTGGGCTAGTTTTAATAAATCTTCACTAGTAGGGTTTTTTGTGATTAGATCAGCTATCTCGTGGTCTATTTCCAATACTTCATAAATGCCGAGACGTCCTTTGTACCCAGTTTGTCCGCACTCTTGGCAGCCTTTACCGCGATAGAATAATAATGATTCAGGCTCAACTTTGAGTGATGCAATGGCTCCAGACTTTGACAATGATTCAAGCAGTTCGTTGAAATTAATTTGTTTCTCCAGTTCGGCGATTGCTTTTTTACTTAAGTTATAGCTCATGATGCAGCTAGGACAGACTTTTCTGACAAGCCTTTGGGCCATGACTAAGTTAGTAGTAGAAGCAACCAGAAAGGAAGGGATGCCGATTTCTAAGAGCCTAGGCAGGGCGCCAACTGCATCGTTTGTATGAAGCGTAGATAAAACAAGATGCCCGGTCATAGCGGCGTTGGATGATATTTCTGCAGTTTCTTTGTCACGAATTTCTCCCACCATGATAATGTTAGGATCTTGACGGAGAAGTGCACGTAAACCGACTGAGAAGGTAAAGCCAATTTTTGGATTTACTTGGCTTTGATTTACGCGTGGCATGCGGTATTCTATGGGATCTTCCACGGTTGAGATATTAACTCCCGGCTTATTCAGAATGTTTAAAATAGTATATAGCGTCGTTGTTTTACCTGATCCGGTAGGTCCGGTTACTAGAATCATACCATGAGGTTTTTGGATGTTTTTTTTGACAGAGTTATAAGCATCAGTGAGCAGTCCGATTTGTTCTAAGCTCATTATCTGGGCGGATTCATTTAGTAAGCGAAGGACTATTTTTTCACCGTCATAGACAGGAATTATCGAAACACGAAAAGCTACTTTGTATTCCTCAGTATTTACCTTAAACCGTCCGTCTTGTGGTAAACGATGTTCATCCAGCTTTAAATTGGATAGTATCTTTATTCTGGCGACAACACCTGATTTTATTTTCTTTGGCAGGGTCATTACTTCTCGCAATATTCCATCTATTCGGTATCGGACAATAACATCTTTTTCAGTAGGCTCAATGTGAATATCTGAGGCGCCCTCATATATTGCATATTCCAGCAATGTGTCAACAATTCTTATGATAGGCAGGTCTTGAGCTAATTTTTTTAAATCTTTCTGGTCAGATACAATTTCTTCACCCTCACCCGGAGCAGCCATCTCTTTAAATTTTGCTTTAATCCCTTTATGATACTGTTTTAAAATCTCTTTAATAGAGGATGGTGTGGTGACATGAATCTCAGGAATAAGATTAGTTTTTTTCTTAATAAATTCAAAAATCTCCAGATCTGATGGGTCGGTTGTGGCCAATTTTACTGTTTCGGGATTTTGGTCAAAAGCTACAACTTGGTGTGCTTGGACAATTTGTTCCGGAATAATGCGGAGTAAGTCTTTTCGGATAACTTTCTTTTTTAGATTAACAAAAGGCACCCCAAAATGATTGGCGATGCTTTCATAAAGTCCATTTTCTGACAGAGTTTTTTGACCAATAAGGTAGTTGGCCAATGAAATATTCTCGTTGGCTGCTTCGGTGGCAGCCTTTTTTATTTCTGCCTCGGGTAATACTTTAGAATTGAGGATTATTTGTTTTACTTGTTCCGGTGTTAGCATAGAAATATTTGTTTTTACTAATATATTATATCACAAATAAAATAATTAGTCAACTAAAAAATTACAATAGTTTATCTAGAAAAATTATTTTATATCGTAGATATATATTGAATATCCAATACGATCGATTGGTTCGTAGTCCAATAACCATTTATAATCTTGGTTCTCGGAATATAAACCTGACGCACTTATTGCAACAATACCTTTAAAGTCAGGTTTTAATTGCTCTGTGGTAGGGGGTGACTCATGAATGATGCCATAAGCTTCTGGCTCAGCTGTACCGAAATAGTGAAAATATATATTATCAAGATCATTTTCATCCATATAATCTTTGAGAGCAATAAGGTCCTGACCCCAATCAAGATTTGAATCTGTGAGATATTTATATCCCTGACTTGGTCCGCCTACAGCAATATTAAAATAGGACAGGTAGTGAGGATAAATTGCTAAAGATAGAGATACATATATGAGCACAAGAACTGCCAAGATAGTTTTCGTTATTTTCGAACGTTTTATCCAAGCTAGGGTGACAATATATCCAAACATAATAAATAAGAATGGGTAAACAGGAAGCAAATGCCTTACTCCTAAATTTAGTTTACTTGTAAGGGTCCAGATAAAGTAGAGAGATGGTGTCAGAACTATTATAAACCAATCAATTTTTATATTTCTGAGCGTATTTAGTGCTCCGCCGTCATGATAAGATGACCGGCGGAATAGGGAAGAGAGCCATCTAATCAGCAAGGTCAATAATAACAGGGTGAATATAAGTGTTATCAATGGGCTTTTCACCAAGAATGCGATTATAAAATAATACCACCAGCCAACTTTAGAAAAGCTACCCAACAGATAAGACGTATGACCCCAGTAGTTATGATTTGCCAATACAGCAAATCCTTTGGCGTAAGTATAAGCGGGTACTGGTATTGTTTTTGCCAGATTCATTGTTGTCTTACCAATACTTGTTTCAGTGTCCGTGATCTGATTAACAAATTGCAACCAAGGTTTATCGAATATCTGCTGAGACTTCCCCGGAGCAAAGGCAACGGAGACTTCAGGATCATTAAAAGGTTTTTGTACTTCAAAGCCATAGGTTGCCCAAATAACGATAAATGAAATTATTATTGTAACCAGAATTAAGCCTTTAATAGGAAAAGGTCGCTTTCCCTCTTCTGGTAAATTTTGAGAAACTCTTGGTCTGCGTTGCCACCAGTTTATTAGCAGATATATGATTACCAAAGGAATAAGGATAACTGCTGAAAATTTTGCTACTAGGGCTAAGCCAAATACGATTGCAAATACCAGAGCTCGTTTGAGAGTTGGCTTTTTTATATACCGTGACAGAAAATAAAGAGCAAAAACCATAAAGGCGGCGATACCCAAATCCGTAGTAACCCAGCGAGAGTGGGCTAAAGATGTCGGATCAAAAGTATAGAATAACAGAGCAAAAAGACCGCCCGAAACACCAAAGAGAGCCTTGGCCCATTTGAAAATAATCAGACCGAGGAGTATACTTAACAGCATGTTGGGCAAGCGGGCCCAAAAGAGTAGCCAAGAATGATTGGCCGAACTATGGTAAAGTAAATACTGTCCTGCATACCATTGTTCAGTTCTTTGCCAGCCGGGATTATCGTCTAGTGAATCCTGCTCGATGAAGAGTAGCGGAAAGCCGCTCATCATTTTTATCAATGGTGGATGTTCAGGGTTTAATCTATAATCTCCCGTTTTTAAATATGAGTATCCTGCTGCAATATGTGGTGACTCATCGATGATCTGTGATTTTTGCATAGCACTGGAGATTTCGGTGGCAAGCATAAAAAGCAAAAGAACCACAACGAATATAATGTAATGTTTTTTGAGAAAGTTAGTCATTTGTTTAATGGATAATTATACTACTAATAATAAAAAGAAGTACTTCTCCGATATATATATTCTGGTAGGCTTGATTGTCGCACTGGTTATTGATGCTCTGCTTTGGTGGTTGCTCTATTCTAATTTTAACAATCAAACAGAGTTTGTACCCCTGCATTATAACATCTATTTTGGCATTGATCTATATGGTCCTTGGTACCAAATCCTATTAATGCCACTGTCTGGGTTTGTCTTTATCTTGATAAATGCGGTAGTCTCATATATGGTATATCAACGTGCCAGGCTGATAAGCTATATTTTAATAGCATCATTAGTATTATGTGAAATAGTCTTTTTAGCATCCGGTTGGTTAATAATAAACCAACTGCTAGTATAAAATTCTATGGACTTTGCAGATAATTTTCAAATAATAAAAATATTCTTCCTGACAGTTTTGTCTTTTGTCATCACGATTATTTGGACTCCTGCGCTGACTCATTTTTTGTACAAATACAAGTTAGGAAAAACTATTCGTGATGATGTATCGGCTCCGGTATATTCCAGGCTTCACCAAAAGAAATCAGGCACACCAACTATGGGGGGTGTGTTAGTTTGGGGTACGGTTCTTATTCTGGCCTTGTTGTTTTTTTATCTGGGAAAGTTGTTTAACCTCGAAGTTTTAAGTGATTTCAACTTTTTAACTCGCTCAGAAACTCTTCTACCTCTGGGTGCCCTGATAGCTACTGCAATTATTGGATTGTTGGATGATTTTATGAACATCAAGGGGATAGGTCCCTATGGAGGTGGTCTGAAGATCCGTTATCGTTTGTTAATTTATACGGTCATTGCAGCTGTGGGAGCCTATTGGTTTTATTCCAAGCTTGACTGGGATGTGTTACACGTTCCATTTTTGGGTAATTATGAAATTGGTTTATGGTATATTCCTATTTTTATTATTGTGATTGTGGCGACCTCATTTTCTGTCAATGAGATTGATGGGTTGGATGGTTTATCCGGTGGTACGCTCTTGGCGGCATTCGGTGTTTATGCCGCGATATCTTTTTCACAGGGAAGATATGATCTGGCTACATTCTGTGGAGTTATAGTGGGAGCGTTGTTTGCTTTTCTTTGGTTCAATATTCCGCCGGCTCGTTTCTTTATGGGTGATACGGGAGCAATGGCCTTGGGTACTACTCTGGGAATTGTGGCCATGTTAACCAATACAGCCTTGGTTTTGCCTATAATCGGGTTGTTATTTGTTATTGAATCATTGTCAGTTATTATTCAATTATTTTCCCGACGATTCTTTAAGAAAAGGGTCTTTTTGTCAGCGCCAATCCACCATCACTTGGAGGCTTCCGGTTGGCCTGAAACCAAGATAGTTATGCGTTTTTGGATTATTGCGGCAGTTACATCTGCCATGGGTTTGATTATTGTATTGATTGACAAGAGTTAGTATGCAGAAAAATACTTTAGTTGTATTCGTTGGTAAGCCGGGTGTTGGTAAAACCACATTAATTAAGAGGGTATTTCCAGATAAAAAGCTAATAGATGTACTACCCTACGTGTACGCTTATAAGGTAAATGGACACGTTCCGGAAGAGAGGACGCTTGATGGATACAAAGATATGTATAAGGATTTGCTCAAGATGAGCGAGCCTCTTGTTATTCTCGAGTTAGGTTCGAACCATCCCGAGTTTAACGTTCAGCAATTATCAAACCTGCAAAAAGATTTTCAGATAAAAATATATATTTGTACTGCAGAGATAGATACGCTTCGTCAGAGGGTGATCGGGAGAAATAGGGGAGACGACATGGAAGCCATGGAACTCAGACTCCAAAGGAAATTTCCCCAAGAGCATATAAAAAAGCTAGAAAAGACCGATCTTGAATATGATGTCTTGGACATGGAGAAGCCACTGTCTATTACTGAACAGTTGATAAAAAAACAATGTTAGAAATATCAAAATCCTTAATAATCAAAGATGGTAAGTACCTGATTCTGAAACGAGCACCTACATCAAAAACGTTTCCGGGTGTATGGGACTTTCCTGGAGGTAAAAATAATATAAATGAACCTCCTGAAGGTGCAGTTATTAGAGAGACTCTGGAAGAAACTTCTTTAACCGTTGTTCCAGATAAAATTGTAATGCAGCGTTCATATAAAAAAGGGGAACTAGATTTGCATATCAACTATTTTACGATCTTGTCTTATTCTGGAGAATTGAAACTCAGCCCTGAACACACTGACTATAAGTGGGTTCGTAAAGAAGAGCTAAAGGAGTATGATGTGTCTCCGGTCATAAAACTTTTTTTGATGTAGCGTAGTTATTTACATATTAGCTAGATAATTTCGATGAAGAGAATAACGTAGAACTTACCATATACAAATAATATATGTATTGTAAATATACCGCAGGAAGAACATCCCTGCTTTTATGTATCACAAAAACAGCCAAAAACGTATATACCTGAAAAATGCGATATATTTCGTGACCACTAGGACATATCAAAATCATAATATTTTTTCAAACAGTAATAATTGTGAAATATTAATGCGAATAATGCACAATGCATCGGGCCAAATGAATGTCGACATCTTTGGTTTTGTAATTATTCCTAACTATGTTCATATTTTATTACAGCCAAGGCGCAATACCATTTCAAAAGTAATGAGTATAATTAAGGGTAGATCAGCTCGAATTATTAATCTTATAAACACTTATTCGTCTACCACCGGCGCAAGCGCGTCTTCAGGCGCGCCTCATTTAAACTGCGAGCGTAAACACTCGCTTGCGGGTTGTGGTGGAATTAAACATACATGGCACAAATCCTTCCACGACCATATTATTCGTGGTGATAATGATTTCAGGCTCCATATTGAATACTTACGCATTAATCCGATCAAACACGGTTTAGTAAAAGAAGGTGAAGCCTATCCCTACCTCTGTATCAATAAAAAGCTAGTCCATAAGTTATTCGACAAATAATAACGCAATAGCGAATTACAATCTAAATAAACGAATATCTGTCTCCTACCGCCGTAAGCGCGTCTTCAGGCGCACATTTTTAAGAATTAGCATTATTTCTTAGAATGTGAGATTATAAAAAGAGAAAAAGAAAAATTTCATGCCCAAACGAAAAACACAAATATTATATATTCATGGAGGAATGACCTTTGTTAATAAAAAGGATTACTTTAGTTTTATTAAAAATAGAGAAGTGTCTATTGACAAGAAGATAGCCTGGAATGGAGAGTATTTGGATAAAAAGCTGGGAAGTAAATTTCACATCATAAGGCCCCGTATGCCTTTGCAAGACAATGCGAAGTATAGTGACTGGGCAATACACTTTGAGAGATTCTTTCCCAAATTAAATAACAATCTGATCCTGATAGGTGAGTCCTTGGGTGGAATATTTTTGGTAAAGTATCTGTCTGAAAATAAATTTCCCAAAAAGATTTTATCTGCCTATCTAGTCTGTCCTCCTTATGACAACACTTTAGCAGGTGAAGATTTAGCAGGTGGATTCGAGCCAAAGCCAGACTTATCGCTTTTAGAAAAGAATTCTAAAAAGCTCACCCTTCTTTTTTCTAAAAATGATAATGTAGTTCCTATTTCACACGCAAAGAAATATTCAGCTAAATTAAAAAACGCAAATATTAAAATATACAAGCACATACACGGACATTTCCAAATACCTGCGTTTCCAGAAATTATAGAAATGATCAAAAGTGATATAAAAAGAAAGTGATTCTATTTATACTATGAATAAAAAACAAACAGACAACCTGTAGAGATTGTCAAAGAATATGTAAAAAAGTCGAGCCCTTGTATTTATATGATTCCACGAATTAAAAAAGACTATTTTATAAAATCAATATAAAAAAGGTACAGGCCACCTGTGCGATTATAAATAATGGTAATAACCAGTTTTTGCTAATCAAGCGTGGACGTAATCCTTTCGTCGGGTACTGGGCTTTAGTTAGCGGGATAGGTGAAACCAAAAAAGGCATGTCACCAGCTCAGGCCGTTTTAGATGAGGTTGACTGCGATCTGCAAAGCTCTTTCAAGGGCAAAAAAATATTTGTTTATCCGGTTGTTAACGATGAATATGTTTATGAGACGGTCGTTTTCGTCGGTACTATTGATGAATAACGCATGACTATCCGGCCACCATATTCTCTAGGGTACGCCTGGTTTACAAAGAAAGAAATTACTAAGCTAGGTTCACTTGCCTATGAACATGGTAAAATTTTAGAACGTTACTGGTTAGAAACTGACAATAATATAAAAATAAAATGATTAATAATCTACCTATAGCCATTCGAGACAATTGTCTGGATTTTTCTTGGGATAATGAAAAAGTCTGGAAGCTAAACCTGCCTGTAGAAAAAATGGCCATATCAAAATTAGCCTGGCAGTTTGATCTGCCTTTTTGGAAATACGGAAAAGTAAAATATGCCATTACTCCAAATCAGGTAATGGCTAACCCAAGAAAGTTTCGATATCAGTATAACAGAACGATGAATTCTGATTTAAAATACCCGGTTCATATTGCGAAGAACAAGAAAGGGAAGTGGGAAATGCTGGATGGGCTTCACAGGGTTGTAAAAGCTAAAGCGTTAGGTCATCGGACTATCAAGGTTAAGAAGGTTTACAAAAAACATATTAAGGATATTGTGAAGGCAAACCCCGCCATTCGCTACCAAGAGTAACGTAAAGGGCTATGAATATGGCTACGGCGACCTGTCCCGCTAAGCGGGCATGCAGTGTGAGTCAAGATGGGTAGCTAAAGACAGTAGATCCGCCTACGTTGTAGCACGTCATTGTCATTGGAATATCTCTATGAACTTCGGCGAATTATTTACGATGGCTAAAGAATATACTTATACTTTTATTTAATATATCCTACTATCTTTAAAAGTTATTTCTATGTAAATAAAAAAAAGCTCGGTGTCGAAATAAATCGAACCAAGCACAAGGTACGAGTCCGACTAGACTGGCCGGGTAAGAGTTGTACGCTGACCGGTGGCCATCTTCAAAGCGGTTGGCAGACTTCCTGCTCTCACTTGAAAGTGCCCTCTGTATCGGGCGGTCGGTGGAACCGTTGATCGGGGGTCAATGCCCCGTCTTCTGCGAAGATCAAAGTTATGAAGCCTGGTTGACGATCTTACCTGTCCCATAGAGAACACTCCTTTCTATACGATTGACACAAATTCGTCCACTTACAGTATATTGTAAATTCTCAGCATAGACAAATTTATGTATTAGTCCAACACATCCTGGACAGATAATTGTTTTTAAGTAAATAATCCACAGGGGATTGCAGTTTAAGCGACCAATGAGGTCTTTTGGTATTGTACCATATGAGATAGTCCATCAACTTACGATTAAACCTCTCTGT
>JAHIZJ010000059.1 GCA_018814765.1 Patescibacteria group bacterium | reverse complement strand
TGGTAGCAGAGCACCTTGTCTGGGTTCCTGGAGGTGAGGTCTCTTTGCCAATACATGTTAGTAAGACGGTTGTAGATGAGCAGCCCAACGAGCCTGATATTAGGGTGGGGCTATATTCAGCGGACACTACAAATAACCAGGTTCAGCTTACGGCCGATGGGGATTACTTGATAGTAAATGGTGAAGGAAAAACTTTAGCAGAGCTAGACGCTGGAGACGAAACAACAATTACTTTTTCACAGGATAAATACCATTGTACAGCTGACGGAACCAAGCTTACATCAAACAGTCATATAAGATTTGTTCCAGCCGAAGGCCAGGTGGTTTTTGAGCTATTGAACTACGAGCATCGACCAGCTTGGAATACAGACCTAAACGACAATAATTTTCGTAGCAAAATAGAGGTTCGTTATTCTACTACTACTGAAAAGCTTTGGGTCATCAACGAGCTACCACTGGAACAGTATTTAAGGGGCGTAGCTGAAGCATCAAATGATGACTATCCAGAATACCTTAAGGCATTAATTGTAGCTGAGCGGACTTATGCTCAGTATCATTTAAATACAGGCACTAAGCATGCTGATGAACACTATACAATTGATGCAACATATGATCAGGTTTATAGAGGATACAATTTTGAGGTGCGAGCACCCAAGATAGCCGACCAGATAGATGAGACTACTGGGCTGATGGTGACCTACGAAGATGAAGTAGTTGTTACGCCGTATTTTTCTCATACAGATGGTCGTACTCGATCCTGGGAAGAAGTTTGGTCGGGCGGACCATATCCTTGGTTGACATCTGTACCGGATCCTGCTAGCGAAGGCTTAGCTATGTTGGGCCATGGTGTTGGTTTAAGTGCGCTAGGCGCTCGTGATTTAGCTAGCGAGGGTAGTACTTATGATGCAATCTTGTCATATTTTTATCAAGACATTGTACTAAAAATAATTTACTAAAAGAGTGGTTATGAAAACAAAACCACAAAAGCAAAATACAACAGTAGAGCCAGCTGAGCTGGAAAACTATTTAGTACAGCAGGGGTTTTTTAAAGATGAGGTAAAAATACCAAACAGTAATACAGCCCAGATGAATGATCTGGTCAGTTGCGCGCGTAATTATATAAAGGATATGAAGCTGAATCATGATCATAACCCGCTGGTTTATTTGGAGGCTATTACATACTGCATTTTGCATCGTTCGTATAACGATTTGGACAAGGTTCAGCAAAAGGCCATTAATCATTTTGCTGAGCTAGTGGCTGAGCGAGCATAAAAAACATAAAGAATAATATATTACACTTATACCATGATAAAAACTTTAGTTAAGAGCAAAATAAGAATATTCATACAACAACAGCTAGCGGTGGCTCTGATTGTTGTTTTCGGATTAGCTGGAGCCTTGTCTATTATTATGATAAACAAAACTAATAGTGAGGAGCAGTCATTAATTAGTATTACAAATCAAAATAGCCGGATAAACAGACAAGCGACCAACCCAATGTCATTAAGGGTTGGGATGATAAGGATGCTGGTAGATCAATCAATTAACATAAAGATTGAACAACTTTCTGAAAAAGTCGGAGCTATTGTTAGCGACTATGGACAGGTCGTTGATGTCGTAGTCACACCGGAATATAGTTTTACCAGCAGTAATCGTTCAAACTATCCTCAGTATGCATTAAGCATCGACTGTGATAACGAATATACAAATTGTGAAGTTACAGAAGGCGGGGGCATATATAGTGAATTATTGGCTACAGAGATAAATGATAGATATAAAAACATTGCCATTGATAATCAACTATATATTTATTTTGGAACAGTCATAGAAAAATTTGATGCTATTGACATACCCGAGATTACTTCAGAATATGTATATTATAATGACCTGTTAATTATTGAACCTGATGGCACAATTTCCATCAAAAGAAAAACCAGTGCGGATTGGAATTCTACCTGCAGTTATCTGTCGGATTGCTGGTACGCAATTAGAGCTGAAGCGCTTAATACAGTTAGAAGCTATACAATATATAATAGGCAAGACGAGCCAGTAGTTACGTTTCCGGTAATTTGTGGTGAAAGGTTTTATCAAGCAATGATAAATCAGGCAATAAGTATTGGTCTATCGGACCTAGACATTTTAATCTCACCTGAGAGAGAGGGTGATGTCCACTATGAAACAATTACCCAAGCTATACAAGACGGAACCTGGGATGAAGATATGCCCGATTGGGACTGGGGAATAGAAGAGGGATTTATTGATGTATATATTGGTTCTGGCTTACTACGCAGTGACGGATATTTGGCAGTTGTAGAAGGAGGAGACGGAGAGGCAGGCCTAATTAATCTGGTTAATCCACCTGCGCCAGTTACCGAATTTGAGCTCACAGAAAATTATATGTATGGCTTAGTCCAATATTGTGAAGATGGGACAATAGAGGGGCAATGTACAGATAGTGTACCAATAGGCTGTGTAAATAGAGAGCTACAAGACGCCTGTCAGAAATGTGGATGCCCCCAGGGTAATAGATGTTTGCCTAATGGTTCTTGTCATCCAGATACGGGTTCACAGGCTGAGTATGACCTAGCTTACGATCTAAACGAAGTTCAGGAATAATTAAAATGAAAACCAGAAGTGTTGTTGGCTTGTGGTTTTTTATTTATAAACTTGATTTATTGTGGCTAATAGATTATTCTTGGAATAGATGGATATAGGATTAGTTAATAACTCAAAAGCGATCAAACAGCGGAAACCTGATGTTTATCAGGAGCTTTTCTCCCGCTGTTTTTTAGTTGTCTCAACCCCGGTAAAATTTTTCTGGGGAGGTGAATATGGTTCTCATATTGGCGCTCCACTAATTGGTCAGAATATACCTCTGCGCACTTATGTTGGTATTGAAACCATTAAAGGAAAAGGACGGATTGAAATAGTAGATAAGATGTATGTACCATCTGAAGATAGATTCACCAGTCAAATGGACACTGTCCACCGGAGCAAATTGACTGAATATTTGATTGATCGTGCAGCCCATTATTACGAGACAAAAGACTTTACTAGCCTTAGGATTTATTCAGTCAGCGAAATTTCTCCCGGGTGTGGTATGGGTATGTCAGGATCTTTTTCAACGGCATTGGCTGTCGCTTTACTTATGGACAGCAAAAAGATTGCTCAACAGGATATATATAAATGGTCAAAAACTCCGACTAGGAGCTTATCACAGATTAGAAATTTTGACCGAACCTTCCGCTTGGCTTGGAAATTTTCTTCGCTTCTCCATGATGGCATATCCTCGGGTGGAGCCGCTTTTATGGCTTTTATTGGTTCACTTTATCCGATACTATATTTTTCTGAAAAGAGAGTTGATGCCTTGAATGCCGCCCCTGAAGCCCGAAGCCCATTAAACGTAAAAGAGAATTACAATTTAGTTAACCGATTCTTTTATGGAGGCGTTAAACTTGATGAACTGTTTGGCTTCAAAGAACGACC
>JAHIZJ010000058.1 GCA_018814765.1 Patescibacteria group bacterium | reverse complement strand
CGGAAGTATCTACAATATATCTATCAACACTCCCTGGAACCGGTAAAAGTGTTACCCTTGAAGGTTAACTAAACAATAATTCTATAAAATAGGCTATTACAATAAATTATTTCATAGCAACCCGCAAGCGAGTGTTTACGCTCGCTAATGATACTAAGCGCGCCTAAAGACGCGCTTGCGTAGGGGAGGGAGGTTAATGGGTGTCTGCCCGTCGAAGCTTTGGTGTGGGAAAGTTATGACTATTTTACGCTTTTTCTGATAGACTCAATAATTTTTCTTATATCACCCTCAAAGTGCCAATAAGTTAGTGATTGCTCGTCAAAGGGATTAACATGGATGTGCCAGACACCCTCCGGCTCAATACTTAGTTTATCACCTTCTTCTAACTTATGGTTAGTGCCCTCGGGTTTATCAAATACTATCATTGCACAGCTACCTTTAACTTGTGTAAGGTTTTCGATGCCTCCAAGTCTATTATGTAACATTAACGATGTGTTTGGTTTCAGCTCAAGATACCCGACACTTTTTTCTTCGGTGGATTCGCCTAGATAAAAGGCCCCCTGATCAATTGGTACTTTTTGGCATTTTGAAATGTCTTGCATATGATTATTAGCTTAGAATGAAAAAAGAAATTTCACTGAGCTAGATGGTGTTTGCGTCTCATGCGCCGCCCGCCGTAGCCTTGGCGTAGGCTGGGTGGCGTATAGACGCTGTTAGCTGATGTATTCCTTTTTCTTTTTCGTTTCGGAGTGCTGTCCGGCTTTTACTATTTCCCAAAAATAAAGATTTTAGCTATTTTAAATAAATTAAAGACTGGATGTGCGAAAAAGCGATTATAATTTTTTAGAAGAAGTTCAGAATCTTCATGTATTTCTTGATCCGCTAACTCAAATGCATATTTTTTATTAATTATTGACCATGCTTCCGCCATTTCAATTTTATTATCCGGGCCGTAAATTTCCTTTTTCTCAGATTTTCTAAAAATCGTATGATTCACTGTTAGCCAAAGCGATATAATCCTTGCACCTATAAAATTTTCACTTTCTGCATCAATAATAGAAGGAATTAGAAGTTTTGGGAAAATAATTTCTAAATCATTTAGATTGCCTAATACAAAAGTCATATTCCACGCGGTATATAAACTTACCCATTTTTGACTTAGTTTGATAACAGGAAATAAACTTTCTTCTTCCGTGATTACTTTATAAAAAACATCAGTGCTATTCTCAGGAAGTACGCTTTTTTTCTTAAAAATTGTGTACGGCGGATTGATTATTAAATCTTCTGACAATACATGGGCGCTAATTGCATTATTTTTCAAACCTTTTTTATATTCCGTAATTCCTGCTTCATAAATATTTATTCTAACTAACTGGTTGATGCGTTCAACGTGGTTTTTTTGTATTGGGGATAGTAGTTTATATTCAACATAGTTAATTTTTTTCTGTTTGTATAATTTTTTTGATTCATTTTTAGTTAAATGTGATTTGTTTAGACCGCGTTGAATTTTAAAATAAATTAGTAATGGATCAATAGAAAATGATTTAGCAATGTCAAAAAAATTTGGTGAAATATTTAATGCATTTATAAAAGTTTTAAATAAGCGAATTGTGTCTAGCCCTAATTGTTGCTCTTTCTTTCTATAATGCCCTTGGACTTCAATGAAAAATTGATGACTGTTACACATTGTAGCAGTTAGTATTTCCAATAGGTACATCACATGTACTGACTTAATAACATACTTCGATTGTTTAAACCAATTATTTTTAAGTGCCAGTTCAGCGAATTCAATAATTGCGGGATGTTTTGAAATTATTCCTTTAGTGATGTTATCAAACAACGGTGACAATTCTTGTGGCCTCGAAACAATTTCTTTAAATAGTTTATTAAATTGTTTGTTATCAGTTTTGAAATCATCTAATTTGAATTCTTCAATAACAGCTTGAATAATTTTTGGATCTGTTTTCATACCCCAGGGCAACCCAAAAGCTTGTAGTGAGCCATCTACAATTAATTTGGCTTGCTCTTTTGTATGTTTTATTACCATTCTAGTGTTTAAAAATTTTTTAAAACAATTGGGCGATAGCTCAAAAAAGAAAAGGAATATTTCAGCTAACGTCCGCGTATCATGTGTCGTATTCATTATGACACATATACGCTGTTAGACGCCGTATTTTTTATTAATGCTTAAAATTTCATCGTTTATAAGTTGTATTATTATTTCAAATCTTTGCTGATTAAGAAGAATTAATTGACCTTCTTTGAACCAAAGGATAATTTTGCATTTTTTCATTTCGTGATTACCAATTCCATCATGTTTTAATATTGAATTCCGCAGATATTTCACATCAGCCATCAGGTTTGATTTTATATGATTCTTTGGAAAACTAAGAATTGTCTCTAGTTTAGTTCTATAAATTTCCCAGTACTGATAGATAAGAACTAAACACAAGTTTGCCATTATTACATGGTTACCGCCGCCCTTTTTATTTCTATTTTTTACATCACCAATTGATCGACTGTGTTTGATGTGTGCATTTGGAAAATCTTGATCTGTATAAGCAAAAGGTAAATTATCTAATTGCTCAATTGTTTTACCCTCTTTAGACATAATTTGTTTTTGACCATTTTCCAGAGCTTTCGACCAATCGATGAAAGCTGCTACGGCATCTAAATAAAGACCATAGATGCTGTCAACAATTTGAAGAAATTTTTCTAATTCTGTTTTCATAAAATATAGCGTCTAACGTGCATCAGGCGGGGGTACCCGCCGCACGATGTGCAAAAGAGCGAAGCGAATTTTGCACATCGTTTCGGTATCATGCGACGTGGTGAGAGAGCGCAGGCGGTACAATTGGCCGGAGGCCACCGCCGGAGCGAACGAATCCATGTTGCATATACCGTGTTGTGCGATTGTCGTGTTTTTGCTTGTAATTAGCCATGTTTGGGCGTCTAGCTCTTGACATTTTCTAACGGAGGTGCTATCATGCCCCATCGTGAAAATGGTGTTCCTGGTCGTCTAGCCCCAACAGAGGAGGGTTCTGAAATGAAGAAGCTGGTGTGTGCTCTTTCTATGATCGCTCTCATCGTGCCCGCGCTCGCCTTCGCCGTCAATGTCGATGACACGGCTATCGTCTCCGGCTGGGAATGGGTGGACGTGCTGAACGACAAGCCGGTCACGCAGCACTTCTCGAATGGTGAGAGTACGCTCAAGAAGGGCGAGACCTGCGGCATCGAGGAGGGCGGGACGATCACCGTCGTCAAGGTCAACGGGCAGAAGCTTCTCGTCGAGTACACGGCGCCGGGCTCCCCGATGGGTACCCCGTGTCCGAGTGGCGTACTGTTCGAGATCGCTACGAGCGACTTCGAGACGATGACCGCCGAGTACAACAGGGTGATCGAAGCACGGTCCCAGAAGCAACTGAAGGTCATCGAGATCCTCGGAAGCATGAAGCGCGGAGATTCCGCATCGGTTCCGAGCTGGGATTGGGTGGACGTGCTCAATCCGACGCCGGTGACCCAGAACTTTCGAAACGGCAATTTCCCTCTATCCTACGAGGAGACCTGCGGAATCGAAGCGGGCGGCATCATCACTGTCCTGGGCGAGATGTCCTCCACGACTCTGCTCGTCGAGTACACAGCGCCAGGCTCCCCGATGGGTACCCCGTGTCCGAGCGGCGTACTGTTCGAGATCAAGAAGGACGATTTCAACGCAATGCGACGGCACTAGGGCTAGACGCCCAACTCCTACCGAGACCCAGGGAGTATAAATAAGGGTCTCATTAATTTTGTGAAAAAACACGATATCGTACAACTCGTTTTTATGCGAACAAAGTGTATGATATACCCCAATTATTGCATATTATACGAACTAATGCTAGATTAACAGTGACGGGGATATAACCCGTTATTTTAATACTATGACTATTTTCACCCAACTTGAGAAAACAGAAAAAGAGCTAAGAATACGTAATTATAGCCCGAAAACCATTAAAAGCTATTTACATGGTGTTAGGGAATATCTTGGTTATAAAAAAAGTGAATTTCAGACCTATGATGAAGAAAATATAAAGAATTTTCTGTTATCTCTTGAGGGCAGAAACATATCCGCTCAAACAAGAAATATGTTTTTGAACGCGATAAAATTTTATTATTGCGGTGTATTAAACATTGTATCAAAGATAGAAATACGT
>JAHIZJ010000057.1 GCA_018814765.1 Patescibacteria group bacterium | reverse complement strand
GCCAGATACACGCTGTTCATATAATAAAAGTATACCCCCGTGGTATACTTTTATTAGATACGGACTATGAACTGCCGCTGTTGGAGCTTTTGACTCCGTCGCCTAACATATAGCCGCCTGATAAAAGGATTGTCCCTAAAGTTAGGGACTAAAAGCGAATGAGTTAGTTGAGGGAAAACCTCGTATAACAGATGAACATGCTTTAGCTTTATCAAGGCGGCTATACATCAAGCGTATCTATATTCTCTTTTCTTTCTTCTTTCTTTTCTCTTTAAGTTCATTTTAACAAATATTAGACAAAAATCAATTAATTCCTTAAATATATGGAGACAATAACTAATTTTATCGGGATTGACATGGCCAAAGCTTCTTTTATGGCCGCGTTTGACGAGACCAACGATCCCGAACAATTTGACAACACCAGCCAAAGTATTAACAGTTTTTTTAAACGTTTATCCAGTCTTGGCTTTAGCCAAGATAATACTATCCTTGGCGTGGAATCAACCGGCTCATATCATTTAAAACTATCTATGGCCTGCCAGGCCATAGGTTACACTATTAACATTATCAATCCCTTAATTGTTAAAAAACACAATCAAACTGATTTAAGAAGAGTTAAGAACGATAAGAAAGACGCGAAGTTAATCAGGTATTGTTTAGCACAAGGCCATGGCTATCCATTTCAAACCACTGAAAGCGAATTCAAACTCAAAGCTTTAATCAGACAAAGAAACAGACTATCAGCTTTTAGGATTCAGCTTCATCGCCAGGATCAGGATATTAAGCTCAAAGAACAATCCTTGAAAGCCAAGATCAACCCGATTTACGCTAAACTGGAAAAACAGGTGGCAAAACAGATTAAACAGATTGAGAGTCAGTTAAAACAATTTAATCAACCAATTCAAGAATTACTTGAGACCATCCCCGGAGTAGGGCCAATCACAGCTGCCTCCTTTATCTCTGAAATCACTAATATCAATAAATTCAATCAGCCCAAGCGTTTAACCGCCTATATTGGCATAGACCCCAGAGTCCATGAATCAGGCACATCCATTAAAGGCAAGGGTTACATTACTAAAAGAGGCAATAAGATATTAAGGACTATTTTATTCAATGCTGCGAGCGTAGCAGTCCTGCATTCTAATATGTTTCAGAGATTTTTTCAAAAGAAACGATCAGAGGGCAAACCCTACCGGGTTGCCCTCGTAGCCACCATGAGAAAAATGGCTCATGTCATCCACGCTGTTTGGACTAACAATACTCCTTATAAAGATAATTACCACTTATCCACACAAGAGGGGTTGACGGGGATATAGTTAGTTAGACGAAGTAATTTTTAGATTAATTTTATTTATCCGTAATATAAACCTTAAAAGTGAGGCGGTGTGCGTTTTTGTTAGTACTTGATTGGTTAACCTTCGACCCGACTTTTGCCGAAACAACACTTAGCCACGACGCTTTGGCTTCGCCGCTAACATTGATTTTAGATTGTTCGTTAACAATGACGGATACGTCGAAATCGGCATAATTGCCTTCTAATCCACTTTCGTGTTTTACTCCCAATATTTTAAATCGATCATTTTCCGTGTTAGCCTCCTCAACACCGCCGGTGATACTTAATAATGCTTCTTTAATGAATTGTTTTAGTTCCATATAAAAATAAAATTAATCTAAAAATTATTTCGTCTAACGTTAAGCATATGAGAAGTTTTTGTTTCTCTTCAATATTTTTAATCAATAAAAGAGAAACAAAAATTTGGGTGAAGAAATTTTTTACTCAATAATGTATTATAAATGAAAAATTTCTGAACCTCATATGCTTTGTTCGTATACTAAAAGCATACCATAAATGGTATGCTTTTAACAGTTGCGGGCTATGCACGCCGTGTTGGAGTTTTAGCTCCGTCGCCTAACATATAGCCGCCTGGTAAAAGCTTTGCCTGGCTTGATATTTGCTTTAAATCAGGCAAAAAGTAGCGGATAAATTAGTTGGGGACTAAAGCCCCGCATAACAAACGAACCTGCTCTACTTTTATTGAGGCGGCCAATAGGGAAAACCGCAATTTTTCTCTTTTTCTTCTCTCTTTTCTCTCTTCTTTTTCTCTTGGTTCATTTTACCTAATTTAAAGGAAAAAATCAATAATTCAATAACAATATGCCAAATACAATCAATTATGTCGGCCTTGATATGGCTAAGAATGATTTTTACGCCTGCTTAAACGATATCATAGAGCCCATGAAATTTAACAATGACACTAAAGGCATAAAATCATTTTTTAACCATCTTGCCAACCATGATTTTAATAAAGACAATACTGTCTTGGGCGTGGAATCCACCGCCAGTTATCATTTGAAACTTTGCCTTGATTCAAGCCAATATGGCTACAAAATCAAAGTCATTAATCCATTGATAGTCAAGAAACAAAATCAAACTGATTTAAGAAGAGTTAAGAACGACAAAAAAGACTCCCGGCTGATCCGCTTCTGCCTCATCGGCGGCGCCGGCTATTTGTTCGACAACGACCCGGAGGCGATCATTCTAAAAAGCCTGATCAGGCAAAGAGACAGTCTGGCGTTCGCCAAATTGAAATTCAACCGCCAACAAACGGATATCCGCCACAAGGAGAAATGTTTGAAGCAAGACATTAACCCGATTTACGCGGAAATCATCAATGTTTTAGAGGATAAAATAGATTTTTTAAAACATGAACTGCGATTGTATCGTCCCAAGGAGCAGTATCTGCTCGAATCTATTCCCGGAGTCGGTCCCATTACCGCCGCCAGTTTTGTGTCCGAGGTGGGCGATATCAACCGATTTAAAAAACCCGAACAATTAGCGGCTTACGCCGGTATTGATCCGAGAGTGCATCAAAGCGGAACCAGCGTTAATGGCAAAGGATATATCTCCAAACGAGGCAACAAGATTCTCCGGACCAGATTATTCAATGCCGCCAGCGTAGCCGTATTACACGATAATATGTTCCAGAAGTTTTTTAAAAAGAAACGATCAGAGGGCAAACCCTACCGGGTCGCCCTGGTAGCTACCATGAGAAAGATGACCCATGTCATTTACGCTGTCTGGACCAGAGGAACGCCATTTGTTAAATAGGATAAAAATGCAAAACCGACTTTTGCTAAAGTCGGTTTTGTTGGTTTTATCCACAGGCGAGGGGTTGACGGGGATATAATTAGTTAGGCGACGTATGACGCAGTCCCAGAAAATATATTTATAATTTTTCCTTAATGTAAAAAATAGGGCTTTTTTAAATTTTTATACTATTGAATGTCTCAAGCTAATTAAATATTGAACTACCACAGTGACGTTTAGGTAAAAAAATAAAAATTTTATCCCGTCGTTAT
>JAHIZJ010000056.1 GCA_018814765.1 Patescibacteria group bacterium | reverse complement strand
TTTGTCTATGACATAGGCGTCCGGCGTCACCTGCCCAGAAACAATGGCTTCACCCAAGCCCCAGCCAGCCTCGATAATCATCTGATTAGGGTCACGAGTAACCGGATGAGTTGTAAAAGCAATGCCGGATACTTTTGAATTGATCATCTTCTGCACCACAACACCGACTCTGATCATTTGTTTATGCAGTTTCTTCTCGAATCGATAGAATAAGGCTCTTGGCGTATATAGCGAGGACCAGCATTTTCTGACCGCCTCTACCACATCCTTTTCGGTTACAAACAGATAGGTTTCAAGTTCGCCAGCCCAGGAAGCGGCTTTTGAATCTTCGGCTGTAGCTGAAGAGCGCACAGCGACATATTTCGCATTAAGCTTTTTAAAAGAGGACATTATTCCTTTTCGAATATCATCTGGAACAGGATATTTCTCGATCAAAGAACGCATTTTTCTTGACTGCCTTTCCACTGAGCTGATGTCAGAAATAGTTTTCCCCAATTCATCCAATGAGGCATCCAGCTCAACATTTAAATCGGTCTCTTCCAAATACATTGAAAAAGCACTGGCCAGTACAACAAAACCGGGTGGTACCGGAATCTTCGCTTTCGTCATCTCGCCTAAATTTGCCCCTTTACCACCAGCCTCAGCCACTGACTTAATGGAAAGCCTTTCAAAAGGCAGAGTTATTTTCTGCATATTCGTGCATTTATTATAGCACAACTTTCGAAAAAAAACAAATCATTAAATATAGGCCTTATCATCTTGACAAAACCCCTATTTTGCGCTATTATGAGCAGTTAACTGAACTAGCCAGCAACTTCAAAACCAAGGGCTAACAAGCCTTTAGATGAGGGGGTCTGTAAGATGAGTTGGATGAATCTGGTAACCAAGGAAGTGATGAGAGAGGTGTGGTCTCTGCGTGAACTTCTCCACCAGCGCCCTGAACTGGGCTGGCAGGAGACGGAAACCATGCGTCTGGTTACCGAACATTTGGTTCGGGCCGGACTGCAGGCCACCACTGTCGAGGGCGGCATCTACGCTGACCTGATCGTCAATCCTGACTGGCCTCTGGTTGGATTCCGCGCTGACCTGGACGCTCTGGCTATGGATGAAGCGTCCGAACTGCGGTACGCTTCCCAGAACCCGGGTGTGATGCATGCCTGCGGCCACGACGGACACACGGCCATGCTGCTGGTAGCGATGCAGATCCTGGCTGAACATCGTGAGCTCTGCCGCCGCAATATTCGTTTCTTGTTCACCCAGGCAGAAGAGATTCCGCCGGGTGGTGAGCCGAAGCTGATCGCGGCTGGTGGCGCTAAGGAACTCAGTCGGTGCTACGGCCTCCACCTCTGGACCGAACGTCCGACCGGAACGTTTCACACGCTGGTCGGTAACATCACCAGCCACTCCGATCGGGCGACGATCACTCTGAACACCGATGGTGGCCACGCCAAGGATCTGCACAGGAAGGGGTCGCTGATTAACGCAGACGCCTGGTTAACTCACAGTTTGAAGGTGAACTGCACCGATCCATTCCCTGACCAAGGATTTGTGCATCGGACATTCGCCATCTCTCCGACCAAGGCACCTAACATCCTGCCGGCCACGTGTACCTTCGAAATTTCGCTTCGGGCTCGCACGACAGAGATCTACGAGCAGGTCCGGGCTCAGTTCGGCAACGTGATCGACCTGTTCCGAGAAACGTTTCTGGATGTTGGAATCACGGTCGACTATCGACAGGGCCATGTTCCCACTTACCTCAGCACTGGACCGACTGCGATCGCTGTCCAGGCGGCACGCGAAGTTGCCGCATGGGATCAAAGCCAGTTCTACGGCAATAGTCATGTCAACGATCAGATGGATCAGATGCTGGGAGGCGAATCGTTCGGCCGCTTCTGGACCGAAGCCCAAGTTCCGCTCAGCTTCGTCATGCTGGGTGCTGGTGGCCGCGGCCGGGTGGACGAGGTGCATGGTTTCGAACACCATACTCCCAAATTCAACCCCGACGCCAACGCACTGCAGCTCGGGGTCGCCTACTGGCTGGCTCTGGCGGGTCGAAGCTAGATGCTCTTTCACCAACAACAAGAGGGTGGATCCTTTACCGGATTCCACCCTCTCTTTTTTACAATAAACGCAGGCGGACAAACGTTTGTCCGCCTACACATTATTATTTTTTCTTTCTTTTACTATTAACCATCGCCGCTCCCAACAAGAAATTGTTGTAGTAATCCTGCAAAGTCCGATTGTTCTGTATTATGACCTCTTTAATACCGCCATGGAAATATACCACAAACGGATTCTTGGTAAAAAACAGCAAAGCTCGTGAAAAAATATTTCCGCCAGCGCCCGTAGCAAAAACTACGATATTACAACCATCAGCCACGGCTGTCTCGATTTCAATATTGTAATTTTTTGCTCTAAACCCCTGTTTTTTATAATCCTCGACTAAATATTCTGCTTGCTCCCAAGTCTGATCAAAGAAAAAATTCCGGCCGACGCTTCCGGGCCTGACCCAAGTTCGGAATCCGATCTTTGGCTTCAAGCCAAAGCTCTGAACTACTTTTATCAACTCATCAACCTGCATTTTCTTGGAGCGAATCGTCCAGCCGTCCGGATGCGATCCTGAGGTCGTGAAAAACGATCGGTCAAACTGATCAATAAAAAGCTCAAAAACCAGTAAGCCCTTTCTGTCATAACCACCTAGCCTTGCTAAATAATCCTCAAACAAGAAAGCATCTGATTGTCCTCGTATCAAAGCATCAACCTTTTTGTTAATTACTTCCTTTAATGTCACTTCTTCCATATTTTTGCGGGTAGCTGCTATGTGTTTGAAGTTAGGCACTTTTTTTCCAATCACAACGATGTCGCAAAAAGACGAGGCTTTCTTAAGTGATTTTACAATTGAAGGCGTTGGGGTATGTAATCCAATGCCAATTTTCACCTTTTTTTTACTGGCCAGATTCTCTAAAGTTTTTTTTAAATCCATGTCTTGTTTAATTAATTTTTTGATCTCTTAAAGCTATCTGCTTAATAGACAGCAAAGCCATTTCGGCCAGCAGTTCTGCGCCCTGTTTGATGACTCGCTCATCAATCAAAAAATCCTTGGCGTGGTGTCTGGTTACTGGTATACCCGCCTCCGGATTACTGGCACCAAGCATTACGAACGAACCCGGTATTTCATGTCCCCGAAATTTCCTGAGATAAAATGCAAAATCTTCACCACCCGGGAGTGTACTTCGGTCTATCTGTAGTCCTTCTCCAATAACGTCTTGAGCGGCCTGCTCGGCGTTTCTTACCTGTTCTGGGTGCCGATGCACTACTGGAGGCGTTCCGGGTATGAAATGCAGTTCAGCCTCAGCTCCGGCTTCTCTCCAGGGTTCAATTGCCCGATCCACCGCATCCCTAGCCGCACTGATAAACCCTCTTCTTTTTTCCGTTGGCTGCTCGTCAGATAATACTCTGAGCGTTCCACGTACATCAACGTGTTTTCCGGTCACGTTAAATCTTCCATGAGGTTCTTCAGATTCTAAATCTGTCGGATTAAAAACTATTTCATTTGGTTCATCCTGCGGTTCTTGGGGATTATATTTTCTATGCAACTCATGGATAGCTTCAGTGGCCATCAAATTAGGATTAGGCTGGCTGTGTACGTCCATTCCGTGCCCGCCGGGACCTTTTATTTTCCAATGAAAACGGCTTGAGCCGGCCATCTGCAAACCCTCTCTCAGTCTGATGGTATCAAGCGGCAGAGTCGGATGAACATGAACCGCGTGAATCGCCTCAATCTGCGACCACAAACCATTCTCTTCCAGGTGTTTAATTATCTGAACCGAACCGGCTCTTTCGATAGTGGCCCTTTCCTCATTTGGCTGAAATAATAGCAGCACATCTCCATCTAAACGTCCTCGTTCGCGTAGAGCAGTTAATATTTTGGCTGATCCTACCAATGATGCTGTATGAGCATCGTGTCCACAAGCATGCATTACTCCTTCCTTCTTGGAGGCAAATTCAACCCCGCTATCTTCTTCGACCGGAAGGGCATCCATGTCGGCTCGTAAGGCTACCACGGGACCCCCTTCTTTCAAGCCGCGGATTCTGGCTACTACTCCTGTACCGCCGATTTCCGTCTCTATATCTTCCTCGGCGATTCCCATCTCTTTCAACTGCTCGACTACTAACTTGGCTGTTTCATGTTCTTGAAAACCTAACTCTGGATTCTCATGAATCTGTCGTCGCACTTCTATCATTCTTGGCTCAAATTCACGAGCCGTTTCATGAATCGTTTCCAAAACTTCCGGCTCCAGCTCATGTGATGATACGGTTATTTCTGTCTCAAAACCTGGTTGTTCGGGACTACTCATAGGATATTTATTATACCTCTTATAGCATTTACTTCAACCTTTTGACCATTTTTAAGAACTTTTGTAATCCCTTCCACGCCGACTATACATGGGATATTTAATTCTCTCGAAACTATTGAGGCATGCCCGGTAATGCCCCCCTGCTCTGTTACAACGGCAGCGGCTTTTTTCATGGCTGGAACGTAATCTGGTGTTGTGTTATTTGCTACCAAAACTTCACCTTTTTTTATTAATTTAATGCTTTTTGTGTTATTCGTTATTCTGACAACACCCTTAGCTATACCTGGACAGGCAATAATACCCTTTAATAGTTTCCGATCATCTAACTTCATTGATAAGTCTTTGATCATTAAAAGTTCGGCTTTTTTGCCTGTTAGTATTTTATAGCCTTTTTTTGTGTGAATTACGGTTGCCCTGTGTCTTCTTTTTTTCCATTCTTCTTTTGGATACTTACCCGTTTTTAACAACGCTACGATCTCCTTATCCGTACCCATCGCAACTTTTTGCCATGGAAGACTAAAGCGTCCGCCTACTTCTCTGAAGACTCGGAACATGATTGGATTTATTTGGTAAACAACAGCTTTTCTGTCATCTTGCCAGCGGGTAACTTTTTCACTTAATCTGATTAAATTTACTAATTCTTTTGTTAATCCATACTCTTTAATCAGCTTGACTTTCATTAGCTTGTTTGCTTTTTGAACGTTATTTTCTTTTTTCAGTGCTGCTTTTATGTTTTCTTTCCGGACTAACATATGTCTTATCTCTCCTAATACATAGTCAACGCCCAGTCTCTGGACATTATAGTAATTATTGTGGATCCAATGGTAATTATTCTCAAAACTATCAATTTCGTTTTTAATAACTCTGTATTCCGATAACAACTTACTGATTTGTTTTACGCCCCTTTTGACAAGCGTCTTTTTTAAAGTTGGTTTATTGGAAATTAATAAAGCAATTTTCAATAAGCTCTTATGCGATTGATTAACAAATGAGTCGTAAACCGGAGTGGTTAGTATCTGTACAACTTCCATTAACTTTCTTGGTGACAACTTACTGCCCAGAGCTGCTGTTAATTTTTTAGTTACTACATCACTCTCACCAGCGGCTAAAAATCCATCAGCTAGATACGGCAAGGAGTTGACCCAGACATAAGAATCAAAAAGCTTCTGGTACTTATCGGCTAACTCATTATTACTTAGTTTCTTAATATCGTTCGCTTCAAACCATTTCCTGTACTTCTGAAAAACTAACCAATCCTTCTCCCATTGTTTTAACAATAAATCAAAATGATTTAGGTTTTTACGATTATTGTTTATCAACCATTCTCCTATGTCATGTAATGCCTTTTTTGACCAAAACCAATCATAATTATTACTATTAACCAGCCAGGTCCCCCAATTACTATAAACGGGTAATCTTCGTATGGCTACGGTTGAGGCGCCATAAGCAGCACCAAAGAACGGATGAAACCAGGCATGAAAGTTTTTATTATACCAACCACCCGATTGCGTTTTTATTTGTTTTATTTCTCTTAGTATGTTCATTATTATTAGATTATCCTATTTACAATTCCGGTAAAACCATCCACTTCGACCGTATCGCCTGATTTAAATATTCTGGTGGCATTTTGCGTTCCTACTATACACGGAATTTTTAGTTCTCTTGATACTATTGAAGCATGACAAGTAATTCCTCCTTCGTCTGTAACCACTGCCTTGCATCGCCGCATTGCTGGGACAAAATCCGGATGGGTAGTAACTGCTATCATAATATCACCAAACTTTATTTTTCTTAAATCGTGCTTGGTATAAATAACCTGCGCAGGACCTTTTGCTTTTCCGACTGATCCGACCGTACCTTTAACTCCAGAAACATTTTTTATTGCTAAAGAACCCAGTTCCTGGTGGCATAATTTTCCAACCTGCCCGCCCTCAAATACTTTAATTTCACTGTTATATTTTCTTAATAGCACATAGCCTCTCAACCTTTGCCGGCACTTTTGCTTGTTTATCTTCTGCTGATCTAATAATTCCAGCATTTCAGAGCGGGTTAGCTGGGTGATTTCTTTGATAGATAATCCCACCCGACGACCGATTTCTTTAAACAACGGCTGAATATTGAAACTGCCCAACCGTCGGTAATCATCGCGTTCATCTTTGATAAATGACATCTCATGAGCCATGTAGAAAAGTTCTTTTTGTCTTTTTGTTTTCGGTAAAGTATCCAAGATCTTTTCGAAAGCCCTGCAACGCCGAACGTAGCTTTTATTAATCTCAAATAACTCTTTCTTAATAGAACTCAGCGGCTGTTTCAGAATTTTATCCAGCATTTTTGTAAATTCTTTACTTCCCCATGGATCATCATTGATATCATAACAGGGAAGCCACTGATATTTTTTGGCATGCAGCTTAATTAATTTTTTCTTCAAACCCTGATTGGCCTTTATTTTCAGCGCGATTTTTAGCAGATCAATATTTTCTCTATTTATGGCATTTTTTTTATCCGGCGAAAATATGTTTTCAAAATAATACTGATAGTCCTCAGCTTTATCCTGGGTAACTATTTTTTGCAGTTCCTTTTCAGTTGCTTCGGATAGAACTGGTTCGATCGGAAACGGGATCCAAATCGGCTTATTGAAGAATTCCAAATGATGTTTATCAAATACTAAAAAGCGTTTTTTTAATTCCGCCCAGCTCAAATTACTTAATTCACCTGAAGCCATCTTACCGGCCACTCGGGCATATCTTCTTTGCTCTATCTGTATAACTTTTTTGTAGTAATTAAATGTTTTTATATTTCGGCATACTTTACCGTAAAGTTTCTGGACAAAATTCTCCCATTCTTTTGGTTCATAATAAATCACGTGGTTTTTATTCTCAGGTACAACCAGGTTATTTTTCAACTGAGTATTAAACTCTTTTTTAAAATACTTAGAATAAAAAACTCGCATTACTAATTCAAAACGCATCACACAGAATTTGCGTGCAAAATAGCGTTCCCAATTTATTTTTTTTGTCAGCATATCAATTTTTTACCAAAGCCGCGGCTGTTACAACATGCGGATACCAATCTAGTTCGTTGCGACTGTTATCCTCATAAACTCCATAACCGGGGAATATTGTTGGAGTGGATAAATTTTTTCCTTTGCCTAAATACACTAATGACCTAAATATCTGATTTCCTGTCGTTCCGTTGGCTGCCATGATAATATTTGCCCAGCCAACAGCGTTTTCTATTTCGATATGAACATTTTTGGCTTCAATGCTTTTAGCGCTTAAATGCTTGACTACCGCTTCAGCTTCATCATAACTTTTGGACATAACAGGATCCTTGCCGTAAGTGCCCGGCCGGCAAGTAGCCATCACGGCAACTTTTAGAGTAAGATGCGGAAACACATCTTTTATCCAATCAGCTATTCCGTCAATATACCATATTTTTTCTTTTAAACTTTGACCCTCTGGATTCGAAGCTAAAATAAGAAAAAACTCATGTTTATATGCGTCCTGCATCAAGCCGGCGCATAATCTTTTTTTGTCGGCTGGAATGCCGAACTGTTTTTTGAATTCATCAACCGCTCCGAAATCATCAACTTGGCCGCGCACAAACTGATCTATTCTTCCTGCTTTAAAATCTTGAACCATTTTCCGGCCAATTTGTTCCTCGTTTGTCTCCTTAACGCCCTCAAACTCACGTGGATCACCATAAACAATAACATTAGCAACGTCTTTTGCTTTTATTAAACTTTCTTCGATAGAATCGGTCCAGCGGAAAATGCTAATGCCAATATTTCTTTTTTTCTTTTTGGCTTTTTCCTCTAGTAGATTAAATAGAGACATATTACCCGTCCGCTGTCATAACGAACTTTGTTCGGCATCTCATAATTAACTTAGGCTATGAGATTCTGAAACTAGTTCAGAATGACGTTTTAATTTATTTAAGTATAGTAATCTTGCCGCTTTCCAAGTCCATTTCAACACGATCGCCATTCTTCAGTAGCTTTGTAGCGTGTTTTGTACCGATAATACATGGAATCTTTAACTCTCGAGAAACAATAGCGGCGTGCGTCGTTACACCGCCCTCGTTGGTTATTATCCCAATTGATTTTCTAACATAGGGCATTGAATCGGGTCTAGTCATGTTAGTCACTAATATTCGTCCAGTGATGAATTTTTGTTTCGAGAAATCGGTCACTATTTGTACAGCCCCTTTTATTACTTTTTTTGGAGCACTAGCCACGACACCTTGTAATTCAGTGCCAACCTCAAATCGTTTCAAAATAGTCTTGAATAAATCGCGAGCGGGCTTTCCAGAGACTACTTCTCCGACAATTCCTTTTCCTTTCCTCTCTGCCACATAAACAGAAAATTTTATACGATTTTTTAATTCTTTTTCACTCGGCAATTTGCCAGTTTTAAAATACTTTTCCATCTCTGACCAGCCCAAACCTATTAGATACTGATATAACACACCTGTGTTTTGACTCCACCATTTCCAAAAGTTTAATATATAATGCGACATACGCATAGACCATTCTTTTCGCTCATCCTGCCAAATAGTATATTCGGAGAGTAAATTAAAGATGGTGTTCATACGTCGAGATAATTTCAGTTGCTGACGTAACTTACTTTGTTGGTTTTTTACCTGAATTGGCCTGATTTCAATTTCTCGTAATTCATTCCGTAACTGCTTGATCGGTTTACGACTAAGAACCTTAACGCGATTTAAAAAATAGTCAGGAGTAAGAATTTTTGTTGCTGCATAATTATTATTTACCCAATAATATTTTCTAGATAAAACATAAAGCTTCCTGGCTATGCCTGGATGGGCTGTTTCTAATTGCTTAAAGTATCTCGGTTGTGTTTTCTGTGCTTTATTTTTATATTCTATTGCAGTCTTAAGCAAATCACGTTGTTCACGTCCGGCATAACCCAAGCTAGTCGGTGCAGTCAGTGTAAAAACCAATTCTTGTATTTTATGCTTTGGTAGATTTGGAAATTCATTAGTAACATCATCGAAAATTATCTGATCAGTATAAACATCAGCATTTTCGATACTGACCGCCGGGCACATGAAAGAAAGCGTATATTTTAAAAACTTTTTATATGTATGCCCGGCCACTTTGAAATTAAATGGTTTATCCGTAAGCTCTTCAACTTCGTTAGCTAGCGAAAGTAGTTTGGGTTGCCAACTTATCCATTTCTTATGCAAGTTACTAACGTATTTAGGTTGGCGCAACAATTTCTGAATTATATACTCAAATGCTTCGGCTTTTTCCTCTTTCGACGTAAATTCGTGTCCAAAGTCCTTTTGCTGAAAAAAAATACCAATAGTCAAATACTTCGGATGACCATATTTATATTGCTCAATAAAACCATGCCAGGCCCATAGAACAGTTTGCAAAACCATTGAGGCTTCTTCATGCCACCAGGTATGTTTTTTTATTCTCTTTTTTAGTTCTGAATATTTCATATATACCACTGTATTATAGCATAATATTATTTATTTGCCTTAAGCTTCCTCCGAGCGCAGGCGCTCACAATCAACTATGGCTATAGTAGAAGTACCCGCCGTCGCCTTAAGAAGTTAAAGTCATTGGATTAGTATTGGGCTTTGGCGGGTTCTTTGTCCTGCTTCGCAGGATCTGGAGTAGCCAGACAGTGACTAAAGAAAACAGTTATTCATTTTATTTAATATCATAATAATGCTTTAAGAATTGGCTCTATGTAAATAAAAAACTGCTTGCCTCAAATGAAACAAGCAGTCATTGTCTATTGCGTACGCACATGGTCAGGTCGTAGGGTTTACTAATCCCCTGAAATGCATGTGGCAAAGGATTAAGTTCTCCATAATGCCACATATGAGACAAATGCATAGTCAGGTCGGCCTGTTGAAAAAGAACTAGTGGAGCACTATAAAGGGAGCACAATCCTTGTCTGCAAGAAAAAATAATACGCCTTGAAATGAGCATGGTATCAGGAACAAGTATCGCTGTGACTCCGTTGTTTACCATGAGTAGTACGTCCTGTTCGCTTAGTGGCACCGATGACACAACGACCGAACCAGTGACACGACAGATTGTATTCTTATCCCAGGCATCTTGAATTAACTGTCTGACAGTTTTTCCTCTATTAGAGCGAGTAGAGGCTGTGTCGACTAACTGACCGGCTACCACTAGACAAACCTCATCAGATGATGAGCCTTTATGGCAGTATGAAAGTGCATCACGCAAATCCCAGAAAACTATCTCACGAAGTACAGGTCCTGCCATATGAGTCAGCAGAATATCGTTGCTTATCATAGCTTCCACCTCCTCTATGTAAGGACCATTTACCACCGAATTACCCCGCAACTATGAATATAATCAAAGAAATGCTTTATTGTCAAATTATTTCAAGTGTCATAAATTGAGAAATTGATCATTGTTTGATAATTGTATATTGGGATTTGATAATTAAAAAAAGGCCGCTTCAGTGCCGGGGGGATGTCATATTTCCACCCGAGGGTGAGCACCAAAGCGGCTGTCGGCGGTTTCGCACAGCCGACTCACGAGCAGTGAGGGAGACGCCCTTATGTGACCTGTTCGACCTTCTTTATTCCCCTTGCTTCTTCTTTGAGCCTCTGCTCGACAAACATCTTCAAAGTATGTTCAGAGAGTGGACAAGTAGCACAAGCACCTTTAAGCCGTACTTTGACTACGCCACTTTTCATACTGACGAATTCAATGTCTCCTCCATCAGCCTGTATGGCCGGACGAATCTTATTTAATTCTATCTTTACGCTTTTTTCTAGTGACTCTTTTGACTTAACTTTCTTCATTTCTTTTTTGCTTCAGGATAAATTTGCTTGCCCTTGTCGTCTTTGATGGTTATACACTGAGTAGGGCATGACTTTGCGGCTTCGATGATTGTTTTTTCATCAGCGCCCTTTTTATCGACTATGTATGCTTTGCCCTCATCGTCCAGCTGAAAAACTCCCGGGGCTATTGCTACACAAGTGGCCGCGCTTATACAAGCGTCTTTTTTTATTGTTATCTTCATATAGTGAATTACTTAAATAATTTTTACTATCTAATTATAACATTTTCTGTTATTTAGTAAATAAAAAGCCAGACCTAGGCTGATCTGGCTGATTTGAATCGTGGAAATCGAGCCTTGATGAACGCTCGTGAAAGAGCATTGTCGCCTGTCACTCTGATTTGCCATCGGTTTAGTGCTGGCACCCAGGTGACTTCAGCATCGTATGGCTTGAGAGAAATACAAATGCCCTCTCTTGTTTCAATCGTTATTTCGCCGATTTCTAAAGCCAGATTACCGGCCAAGCTAGTTAAAAATGGCCAGTCTCAGTTGCGTTCATTGCCGCGAAAATCACAAAACCTGCGTCAGTTCTAAACTATGTAAGTCACGGCATTTAACCTGGGCTACAGCATAAACCACAGCTCGATGACTTCTATACCCCCCTAGTGGTTCATTTTGAATGTTCAAACGACATGGCATCTTATCATAGTAAAAAATAGCTGTCAAAAGCCATATTACTGCCACTATCGTCTATTATTTATTCACTTCTTAATGCATCAATTGGGTCCAGCTTGGCTGCTCGGGCTGCCGGATATAGCCCTGATAATATTCCTACTAAAAATGTAAAACCAAGCACTCCGAATATCAACCACAGAGGCATTTCTATAATAGATTCAACAGAAAAATTCCCGTCTTCCATAAATCGCTTGGCTACCATATTGGCCACTAGACCAAGGCCCCAGCCAAGCAATAGTCCAAATGCTCCACCTATTATACCAATGAAACCCGCCTCTAATGTAAAAAGTTTTTTTATTGTTCCTCTGCTAGCTCCGACTGCCTTCATAACCCCTATCTCTCGAGTACGCTCCATGATGGCCATAACCATAGTATTGATAATGCCAATTGCGGCAACCAGTAGAGCGATGGAGCCGATGGCGCCAAGTACAATCTCTACGACTAAAAATGCCTTGAGTATTCCGTCCAAGAACTCTTCGGCAGTAACTGCACCAACGCCAAGTTTCTTTATCTCCTCTGCAACCGCTGATACATTGTCAGCGTCATCAACCGATACCGTCATATAGGGAAAGCCCGTATCAGCAATACGATCTTCAATCAATAATTCTGGTTTTAAATCATATTGAGAACGGTCAAATTCTTCGTAACGCGCACGAGCTTCTTCTTCCAGTCTTTGCATTTCCAGGTCATGAGCTTCCCACGCTTCCTGTGAGGGCCACTCCCAGCGCTGTTGCTTACTTAAGTGCCGCGCCCAAGTTTCCGTGACATAACTGCTTCTACCGTCAGGCCCTGGTGTTGTAACGCCAATAATTTCCGCTTCTATTTCATGGATAACCTGCCATGTCTCTTCGTCTGCACCCTCCGGATCAGGAAGTTTAAAGTCTAGTCCCCAATATCCTTCCCAAGTTTTAAAAGTAATGGTTTTGCCTATTATTTCATCAGCTTTATTTTCATAACCAAGTTTTTTTAATAGATCTCCTCCTATTATTATTTTTCCCATCTCATCGTTATCGGTAAAATTACGGCCTGACATAAGGGTTTTTTCTGAGCCGGGATTAACGCGGTAACCCGTAATGTTGTCTAAACGAGCCTCTTTCTCAACTCCGCCCTCAACATTAGCTTTTTGCAGTTGATATACTTGTATGATTGGTGAAGAGCCCTCTACGTGCTCGAGTTTATTTATCTTACTAATCAGTTCCTCGGTTATTAATTGGCCAGCGAAATCTTTATCTAATTCTTCATGACTACCGCCAAAAAAATCCGCATCCGCCTCAGGATCTGGGAAAACAGTTATTTGTTTTAGCGCACCGATCGACTCCAACTGTGAAATAAAAACATTTCGGGCACCCATGGCTAGGGACATTAAACTGACTACCGCCAGTGATCCTATAACAACCGCAATAATAGTCAGGCTAGTCCGTATTTTTCTTCGCCAGAGATTCTTCAGAGCTATTTTTATGTAGTCTATAAATCTCATATTAAGTTTTTATGGTTTTTTGAATTCTCCCGTCATGTATTTTTAATATTCTATCAGCATAGCGGGCCATCTCTTCGTCATGTGTTACCATTACAATTGTTACTTGTTTTTCTTTATTCAGCTTTTTAAGAAATGTCATAATCTCTCCACCGGTTTTAGAGTCCAGATTACCGGTTGGCTCATCAGCTAATAATACGCTGGGATTGTTCACTAGTGCTCTGGCGATTGAAACGCGCTGTCTTTGTCCTGCTGAAAGTTGGTTCGGCTTGTGCTTCAAGCGATTACCTAAACCGACTAATTTTAGTGCTGCAGCTGACCTTCTGTTTTTCTCTTTGTCTGATACTTTGGCAAAATAAAGAGGCATCATTACGTTTTCTAGAGCGGTATAAATTGGCTGGAGGTTAAATGATTGAAAAATAAAGCCAATTTTTTGGTTACGATATTTTGATAATTGATTGTCTTTTAATTTAGCTACAAGTTCATTGTCTATCAGTACTTCTCCGCTAATCCCCTGATCTAAGCCACCAATTATGTTCAAAAAAGTCGTCTTCCCTGAGCCGGAAGGACCCATTATAGCTAAAAACTCACCATCTTGCACTTTGAAGCTAACCTCTCGTAAGGCGTAGATATATTCGCCACCAAGTAAATAACGGCGTGTTACGTTTTTTAGTTCAATCACAACTCTGAATCGTTAGCTAATATTATTTCTACCCTCTCTTCGTATTACTATCCAATGATACCAAAATAATGGAATCGCGACCAGCAGGAAAGCAATGTTATTAGCGGCCTCATTTTGTTTTTGCCCTGGTGTCGTATTCTGATTATTCCAAGTTTCGAAATCGTCAGAATATTGCTCAGCCAGGACTACTGTTTCATCTGAGATATTGCAGATGGCTTGACAGTTTTTTATTGAAGCTATGCTTGTTACTGTACCCGGAGAAATTTCTAAGGGGTATCTGTAGTTTGATTGATCATCATCTGCTCCTGTAAATATATATGTCTTGAGACCTAAATTTATCAACATTGAACCATAAATTATTATCATCACTATCCCGACCAGACTGACAATGTAAAAATACGATGGACGGATAACCTGATGTGACTTTTCCTCACCTGATGCCTTCTTGGAACTTTTTTGAACTGATCGATAATGGATAACGAATAAAGGAAGCGCTACCAGCAATAATGATAAATTTGTTACAATGTCTCGCTGTTTCTGCGAATAACCATTACGACCCTTTTTCCAGTAGTGATACTCTTCTATCCAGGCAGCTGCTTGTTCTTTTTGGGATGCAGAAAATTCACACTCATCTTCACACTGCATTTCAGTACTATTCATTTCATAGCCTCGAGCATCCATTAAAAATAATTCAGGTGGTGGCTCTGAATGCCTTGTATATTCATCTGCTTGTGTAAAAATAGTACTAGTCAGGGCACTCTTTAACAAAAAACCCACCGACACTACAATGGTAATCAGGGTTATCAAAGAAATAAGATAGAAATAAACTCGTTTGATTACTTTTTCTTTGTTCATATTGTACTTTCCTTCTGCAATGGCTACGGCTGCGAAAACGATCCCAGCTATAACTGCACATAAAAATATTATAGACATATAGATATATCAATTATCACGGTAATACTATCATCAATGTGTACTGAAAACCAACCGGAAATTTAGAACCTATGTGCCTGCTTGATGATATTAAACTGAAATTTATTTTTCTATTCTCTGCTCACCACTCTTTAAATCACCTAACAGAATATCGCCGATTCGAATACGTTTTAGCTTTTTTATCTGTAATCCAATATTTTCACACATGCGGCGTATTTGGCGTTTTCGGCCTTCACGTAATATAATAGTGAATTCCTTGTCATCCGATTTGGTCACTTGGGCAGGTCTTGTTCGGTAACCATCAATCATAAACGGTTTTTTCAAGCGCTTAATTTGATCATCCGTGATAGTTTTATCAACGGTGACTTGATATTCTTTTTCGTGCTCATAGCGAGGATGGCTTAATCTAAGAGCCAGTTTTCCATCATTGGTTAAAAGCATTAGCCCCTCTGAGTCTCTATCCAGACGACCAACCGGAAAAAGCCTTTCTTCAGACTCAATAATATCAGCAATACATTGTCCCTCTTCCAGGCCTTTTTTCATTGTTGATATTATCCCGCGGGGTTTATAAAAAGACATTACCACCCTCTTATCTGACAAAAAAACCGGTTTACCCTGATATTGCACTTCATCTTTGGTCGGATCAATCGTTACACCCATTTGTGTGACAACTCTCCCATTGACTCTGACAAGCCCTTGGGCAATATATTTTTCTGATTGACGCCGTGAAGCTACTCCAGCTTGGGCCAAAAATACATGTAATCTCATTACTTTATTGTACTGTTTCTGATTTAATTATGCCAGTATTTCTCAAGATATATAAAAAAGCGACTAGCGCTACTTCACTTGTATGGTGATATTTATTTAGTCAGTGATCGGCTAAATGAACCAATAAATCTTTTAATACCTGCTATTTGTTTTGTATTGGGACTGACTCCCGGTCTTTTGTGGCTCATAAAAGAGATGGCCTCTGTAATGCCTTTACCACGATAGGCTGCGAAATAGGCTGCTATAAGACTGGGGGCTCGTCCAAATCCCACGTTGCAATGAACTAAGGTTTTTATTCTTCGTTTGACTAATTGATCAATGAAATATACCCCCAAATAGAATTGCTCTATCGAAGGTGCTTCAAAGTCTCTAACAGGCAACCAAAGATAGGCCGTAAGATTTTCAGGATGGTCCATTTTTTCCAATTCCAAGTCTACGTCTGCCTTTATGCCCAGACTTAAAACCGTCTCCAAGTCTCTGTGAGAATAAAGAGTTGTTCCTAAATATATGTACTTACTCAAACGAGTATAGTTGAAAACTTTTGTAGCCATATCGAGATTGTTATTTCCTTAATAGTATACCTTACTTTTGTAAACTTGTTTAGCCCAACATTAATAATCCAGGTCTAAAAAGGAACAAAACACCGATTATAAACATTATCAAACCACCAATCAGGGCGGAATATCGGCTATATTTTCCAGAGCTTACACCAGTTGCCTTCAATGTTACCATGGCAATTATAAACACTACTAGGTCATCAAGCATAAATACCACAATATATAGAACTAGATAAGCATAGTATTGCCAAGTAGGTATATCAGACAATGCCAATATACTTGTAAATACGGCCGGTAGTCCCGCTGAACATAATAATTCCACCATATTTACCACAGCCGCTAATATAACAATGCCTCCCAGGGCTATCCAGAAACTCTTTTGTTCAACGACTCCTTTAAGTTTATTAAAAGTCTTTTGTCTTTTGTCCGAGCCAGTTACTTCACACACAAGCCCTTTACGATTCTTCCAGTATTGTCGTAGGTGGTGGTAGCCTGTATACATGGCCACTAAGGCAATAATTATTTGTAACCATCTAGCCACACCCAAATAAAGGAAAACATTAAGCCAAGCTGCTAGGAAAATAAAATAAACAACAGCTGACGCAACAATAAAAGAGACGCCCAACGCCCACATCCTATTACGATTCTGCATATTAATCAGTAACGAAATGAGAAACAGCAACACCCACATCGCGCAAGGATTAAATCCATCCAGAGCTCCAATTATTACAGTCAGAATCGGCAATGAGTATGATTTAACCTCTATGTCCCCCACAAAAGGCAGTGAAATAGTATCAGGAATTTCAGTAAAAACCGGCTCATCCGGGTCGTTATTATTGTCTGATTTATTTCCAACTACCTCGCCAACTATATCAGCACATCCACTCTGACTGCAGACTATAACCAATTGGCGTATCTTTGCTCCATGCGTACTATCAGACAAGTAACCATTAACTGCAGTATCGCCTATGATGAGCACCGGAACTCCAGCATTGGAAGCACCTATCTTCTTTACTGCCTTTTCAAACTTTCTTGCATTTCCTGAATTATTCCAAACCTCATACTTCATAATTTCTAACTCGGGAAATTCCTCTGTTAATGTGTCCAGATATTTTATTTCTTTTTCGCAGTGGGGACACCCGTCACCATAAAACAGGTAAGCAGTTACTTTTTCTTCTGCTTGAATGCCACCAGGCCACAATAAAAATATAGTAGCTATTAATACCGCCAATAAACCAAAAATTCTTTTATATATCATCGTTTCGTAATAAATAATTAGGAGTGAGGCTTACCCTCGAAAAAACAAGAAAGCAATATAGAGGACATAGATAGCAACAAAACTGATACCCTGCCAACGTTCTAAAATACGCTTTTTTCCGACGAACATAAACAAGAAAAGAAGAAATGTACTGAATGTAACCATCATTATATCAAAATTCAGAGATACAGAAAAGTACAATGGTTTAATGACAGCGCTTAAGCCCAATATCCACAAGATATTGAAAATGTTCGAGCCAACAACGTTACCAACGGCAATGTCCACCTTCTTCTTCATTGCAGCAACCACAGAGGTGGCTAATTCTGGTAAGGATGTACCAATGGCAACTATTGTTAATCCAATGAATGCCTCACTCATGCCAAATTTTTCTGCAATAGCCATGGCCCCGTCAACTACCCACTTACCACCAAGAGCCAAACCAATCATACCACCTAACATCATTAATACGGCTTTCCACGAAGGGTACTCTTTGTGATGATCTTGCTTTTCCCCTTGTACCTTACCAATACCAAAAGTATAGTAGATAAAAATAACAAAGAATGCCAATAAAACAAATCCGTCTATGCGACCAAGAACAGAGAAATCATTTCCGTCCACCAGCCTATCATTCACCATCAAGCTAAACACTACCACTGCCAGCAAGCTTAACGGAATTTCCTTCCAAGTAGTATTTGATGTCAGCTTCAAAGGATAAATGATAGCTGCAATACCAAGGATCAAAAAGATATTAGAAAGGTTGCTACCTAGAATGTTTCCGATAGCTAATTCGTTATTACCCTGAATGCTAGCAATAACATTGACCAACAATTCCGGAGCAGAAGTGCCGAACGATACAATAGTCAGACCAATAACTATCCCCGAGATACCAAAACGCTTAGCAACTGAGGAAGCGCCTTCTACTAACCAATCTGCCCCTTTGAGCAGTATAACAAATCCTATAATAAATAATAGATAAACCAGCATGACTAATTAAAAATGAATAATTAATAACTAAGAAATGTATTAAAGAAAACGCCTCATAACCAATTAACCCCGGCTTCGCCGAGTCAGGCGTAGCCTGACAACCAACTAATTAACTAATTGCTAAATCACGTAACCAGCTTTAATAGATCAATGCCTTTCATCTCTCTGGGCTTAGGTAGCCCAAGTAAAGATAAGATAGTCGGCGCTACATCCACTAACGTGCCACGACTTTGAAGAGAATATAATTGGTCCCGACTGACCTTACTAAAGCGTCCCTTAAGTTGTTCATTAATAATCATGTAGGGAACAGGTCTATTGCTATGCTCTTTGTCGAGTTCGCCTGTCTGTAGCTTTACCAGCTCCTCGCAATTACCGTGGTCACTGGTGATCATGACAGTTCCGTTTTTTTGTAAAACTTTAGTAACCACTTGTTCCAACATTTTATCATTAGCTTCCAAACCTTTTACGGTCGACTGAAGATCACCGGTATGAGCTACCATGTCTGTATTTGCATAATTCATTACGATAAAACTATATTTATCCTTATCCAAGCCACTTAGTACCTCTTGGGTTATTTTGTCACCCGACATGGCTGGTGTCTTAGCATAGCTATCTACCAATGGAGAAGGGACTAGCCCCCTATCTTCACCCGGATAAGGCACTTCTTGCAAACCATTAATGAAAAAGGTGACATGAGCATACTTTTCCGTTTCAGCTACATGTAACTGTTTTAAATTATTGTCACTAATCACCTTGCCCAAAGGCTCACGAATATGATCTCGAGGGAAGGCTACTTCAGCGGGTAAGTCTTTCATGTACTCCGTCATGGTGGTAAAAAACAGGTTGTTTATCTTGGGACCGCGCTGAAAGCCATCAAAATCATCCTCAACAAAGGCCTGAGTCAATTGACGACCACGGTCAGAGCGAAAATTGAAAAATATAACCGCATCACCCTCCTGAATAGTGGCAATGGGTTGTCCGCCCTGGGTGATAATAGTCGGTTCAAATTCCTCGTCAAATACCTGTCGACTATATGATTCTTTTATTGCAGAAGAGGGGTCGTCGCTAGAATACTCTGCTTGGCCTTTTGTTAATAGGTTATAACCCTTATTAATACGATCCCACTTCTTGTCTCTATCCATACTCCAATAGCGCCCACAGAGACTGGCAATTATTCCATAGCTTCTTTCTTTAATCCTTTCATTTAAACCTTCTAAGTACTTCAATGCGGAGTCTCTAAGTGAATCTCTGCCATCTAAGAATAAATGGAGATAAGCTTGAGGTACGCCTTGATCCTGAGCTAGCTGCATTAGGCTTTCCAGATGTAGCTGATGCGCATGTACCCCTCCCAAGCCCAGAAGACCGACAAGATGCAAGCGACTATTGTTCTTTTTTACATGATCAATGGCCAATAGAAATGCTTTATTCTTGAAAAACTCACCGCTCTCAATGGCCTTGTTTATTCTAGTTAAATTCTGGAAAACGATCTTGCCGGCTCCGATGGTCAAGTGTCCTACTTCAGAGTTTCCCATTTCGCCCCAGGGTAACCCTACGCTCAATCCGGCAGCTTCAATCAGCATTGATGGATAATTTTCTAATGAGTAATCCAAAAAAGGCATGTTTGCCAAAGTTGCAGCATTGCCTCTCGATGGAGCAGCTACCCCCCAGCCGTCCATAATAATAAGGGCGGCTAGTTTAGAAGTCATAGTGTATTTCTTCTTCTTTCCCCTCGAGAATGTTAGTAATTTTCTCTTTTATCAGTTCATCCTTTTCGGTTATTTTGGCGACCACTTTTTTCTTTTCTTCTTCGTCATTAATCTTTTCCAAAGCAATAACGTTCTGGTTACGTTCATATGTCAAATTAGTCACCGCCATCAGCACTTTTTCACGTTTATCCTCGGGTACTTTTAAATCGCTACAATACTGTTCAATTGATTTTTGGATTACTTCATCCATAATAATACTATTAATTTTAACGAGTGTATTATAACATTTTATGATATAAAAACAAAAGCCATCCCAACCCAGGCTGAAACGACCTTTGTGATATAAAAGATGCTAGAATTGAAGCTCACCTTTCAATAATTTCCACTCTGTCAGGCTCACACTACCCAGGGCAACCAAGAAGAAAATAAATGCGAAAATCCAGCCTACTATCGGTATCAAAGATATTAATTGAATTAATATCACACCAACTAATACGGAGACCCAGTCACCGGCAAATTTTTTGTCTTTCCGAGTAAAACGCATTAGCCATGCGCCCAAGAGAATACCCGAATATATCCAGGCCATAAACATCAGCACAACGTATAACAACGCTAGAACTACTCCGATAATAGAACCTATTAAGGTTGAAAAAAGAATGATCGCTGCAACCGGTGTTATAATCAGAATGATCAGCCCAATTAGCAATTGCTTCCAAAATCCCCCCAGACCGGAATTAACAATATTTCTGGAATAGCCCTTTAGAATAAAGTAAAAGGCCAGAGCTGCGACTAAAAGTGTAATAAATTTAATAAGCCAACCTACAATTGATGCGCCAAGCACTACTGATATAGCTCCACCAAAATATTCTGTTGAGCGTTCAGTATAGGTCGTTTGACCACTTATAATTGCGCTACTACTGATAGTGGCTTTATGAGGAGCTGTGTATTTTAGGTCCCCGCCAACTTTCGCAGTATCTTCTAGGGTCAGGTCCTCAATAATGATTTCAATATCATCACCAACCTCACCACTGATTATGATCTCCCCTGCTCCACCAATAATAGCGCCTTGTACCATACCATCAATATTGATTTTACCAGCTCCACAAATTAAATCACCTCCCACCACTGCACTCGGGTCAATATTTACTGTTCCACCAAAGACTAACAAATCTCCGGTAATCTGACTGGACAGGTTAATTTGGCCACCGGCAACACGAACATCCTCAATACCATTACCCGAAATATTGATTGTACCTGCACCGATTAACAGGTCACCGTTTACATCTCCTGAAATATCTACCGTTCCTGCTCCGGCTACTACGTCACCTCCCACCACGCCTTTAATATTCAAAGCACCCGTACCAGCATAAAGCGTACCCTCAACCTGTTCATTTGCCTTAAGGTTATAACTGTCTTGATTTATGGCAGTTGCAGCAAATACTGTCGATGGAGTAATTGTCACAATTAGGACAATGAGAATAATTACCCTTTTCATTATAGTATTATTAATTATTATTCAGCTCTTATTAAATTACAGCTTGTGTCCAGCTCAACAAAATGATGGGCCTTGTCTTGTATGTAATCTGTACATTGATTTTGCGGCTCGTTGTCAATCTCTTCTCGGGGTTTATGGGCAATATCACAAACCCAATCAGGCTGTACCGAATTTGAGAGACAGGGGCCATTGCTATAATCGTCAACCACCCTTCTTTGACGGCACTCGCTTTGGCATGAATCAATCGCCCTTTGTTTTTTGGCCACGTCGATCAGGCCACCTCCATCACCGCCATCCAGACAGCCGGTAGTAAAAATAAGGGCAAATAGAGCCAGGCTTATTATAGGTATTTGTCTTAGCTTCATTTTTTTATAATAGATGATATACTATTAGTATTGTATCATATCTTGTGTCCTTGACATATAGGCTGGTACATGGTAGTATAATCCGTTGTTCATTCGTTTCGAGGGAATATACGACTCAAACCAAGGAGGGGGATGCCAATGCCAGAGGTAGTAGAACGTTCACTGGACGGACAAGAGGTTACACTTCTCTGCCGACGTAAAGCCACTGAAGATCGTGGCGACGTTTGTTCCATCTGTAATGCCACGATGCCGGCCGACTCCAATACCTGTGCATATGGTCACACCATCGGCAAGTGGTACGGTTGGACGACCGGCGGTAAAAACGGCGCTTGGAAGGATACCATCCACGAGGTGACCGACCAGCCATCAGTCCCAAGTGGAGAAGATTTCCGTGAGTGCTCACACACGAGTGGCTTTTGCTCCATTTGTGGCAATGTCGTGCTTCGGTGTGCTGAACATTGCTCCAGAGGCCATCAGCATGGCTCATCCTACCCAGTGGCTGTCTAACAGCCAAACCTGTAACTCCCGCAGCTTACATCCACGACCGACGATCCCCATATCGTCGGTCTTTTTCTTTGGGGATAAAAATTTCTAACGAGTAGTATATACCACGAAAGATCACTAATCACTTTCTTTAGCCACACCAAAGAATCCCGCTGAAGCAGTCTACTAAACCCATACCCTTACTCTTGCAAAGCGAATAGCGGGGTGTGCTTTTAGCCACCATAAAGAATCCCTGCCTACCGCCTGCCTGCCGGTAGGCAGGGCAGGCAGGCGCCGAAGTACTCAGTTTAACCAATAACAATAATTTCCCGTAACGAAGGCGGATCTGACTTATGCTTTAGCCACCAGCCTCGACTCACGTCTCAGTGAGGCAGGCACCAAAGTCTAAAACCAATCGTTTTGGATTATAAATCTTTAAATTTATCAAAAATCCGAATACCGTTTTTGTAAGGCTGAAGCCTTACGGTCCATAATCCCCCCTTTAACATATATAGTTTCAATGCTTATGATGTGTTATAATTAACAAAACAACTAAACTTATATCATGGAAAAAACAATCAAGAATCTCGCAGTAGCTTTCATTGGAGAAAGCCAAGCCAGAAACCGTTACCACTACTACAACAAGGTGGCTAAAAACGAAGGCTATGAACAATTAGCCAGCATTTTTACAGAAACCGCTGATCAGGAAAAAGAGCACGCCAGCCAAATCTTTAAAATGATCCAAACACTAAAAGAAAAAGGCAAAGACAACAATGATGAAATTAAAATAGAAGCAGGCGTACCAACAGTCCTTGGAACAACCGCCGAAAATCTAAAAGCAGCCATTGCCGGAGAAAACCATGAACACACCACTATGTATCCGGAATTCGCTCAGACAGCTGATGAAGAGGGATTGAAGGAAATTGCTGACCAGCTTAGAGCCATCGGAAAGGCCGAAGAGCACCACCAAGAAAGATACCAAAAACTACTCAATGAAATTGAGGCTGGCACTATCTTTAAAAAGGAAAAAGAGGTAGCTTGGGTCTGTCGAGAATGTGGCTATGTCCATGTCGGCACTGAACCACCAGAAGTATGCCCTTCTTGCAAACACGCTAAGGCTTACTATCAGTTGAAGTGCGAGGAATATTAGTAGTTAATCATTCAATATTCTAAAGAAACCATTTAAGTCCCCACCTACGTAAGCGTAAATCTTTGTTTGCGCTAGCAAGAATCATCGCCGCAAAAGCAGACCTGTCCGCCGCATAAAGCTTTGGAAGGCGGGTTGGTGGCTACGGGGTAATAATTATCGTAGCTCATCACCAGCACCCGAATCCCTATTATCTTCTTCAATTCTAAATTATCAATTTTTAATTCTTAATTAAATACTATGACCCAACTAAATCAAGTCTACAAATGCGAGGTATGTGGCAATATTGTAGAAGTGCTACACACAGGTGCCGGCGAACTAGTTTGCTGTGGCCAACCAATGAAGCTATCTGAAGCTAACACAGTTGATGCAGCCAAAGAAAAACATGTACCAGTCATAGAAAAAACTGATAACAGCATAAAAGTAACAGTTGGTTCAGAGCCACACCCGATGGAAGCAGAGCATTATATTGAATGGATTGAGATAAACATGAAAGATGTGGGAAGAATTGCAAAGAAATACTTAAAACCCGGAGATAGTCCTGAAGTAGAATTTCATGTGCGAGGTGATAATTTTGAAGTCCGCGCTTATTGCAACTTGCATGGGTTGTGGAAGGAGTAAATCGCCTAACAAACATTAATACAATATTAAATCGTCCTTAAAAACTTAGAGTCTTTTAGGGCGATTTTTGTTGTTTATCTATATTATGAGTATACTAAAAACTACAAACAATACTCACTGTATGCCCCAGAGGTTGAATCACCAGCAGGCAACGACCGTACGGTTGCCTCATCTTCATTATTGAGTAATCCAAACCAGCAAACGCCGTACTCAGCTAAGGTGTCTATCTCATCATCTATCGTTACGCCATTTTTTTGCCGTATATCATACACGCCCCAATCAACAAACACATTATCTCCTTCACCAACCGCCATGGCAATTTGTTCTCCGGTAGTGAATTGTACTGCTTCACCAAATTGATATGTCCGTGTATCACCCACCTTGGCTTCTGGCAAAGTGTCGGCAATTGCCTGGAGTTTATCAGACAGGCCAGCTAAATGGTCAAAGCGATACATAACTCCGCAGGAATTTAAAAAGCCAAACATGTACTGCAAATAGCCGCCTTCAATATACCGAACGCCTTCATATAGCCGGGCGTCCATGGGAATGGTAACGGGAATTTCTTCTTCAGTCCCGTCAGCAAAACGGAATCCGCCGTGCGGCTTAAAATCCCCGCCTCGTTTCTGTCCCGGGTACAAAATATTAATTACCTTAGTCAGATCAACCGGCGTTTGCATAGTTAATGGATCCGGACACTCCAGCGGCGTAGTTGCCGCTATATACCCATCCCCAAAATTATCCCATCTAACAAAGTCTGCAGTATCAATGGAATTTGTATTAGTATTCGCATTGGTATTTATTGCTTCTGTTGCCGTGTTTACCGCCATGTTTGTTTCAGTTTTCTCCGTATTATCTCTCTTCGACTCAACAGTCATGAAAAAAACAACCCCCGCGGCTACTACTAGTACTATGATAATAATGGGTGGTTTTTTTATATTATTTATACAATTCCCCGGCTTCGATTTCTTTTGTACTGCTAATTATTATTTTTTTCCTATCTTTATCATCAATATATCCAACAATCTTCGGATTATCATGTATGGAAATCAGAATAGGTTCGCCAAAATTTTCCCACCTTCCATCTTTATAATCTCCAATCCAAGCTTCATATTTTCTATTTTTAATAAGTCTACCCACTTCTTTATCTATCCTACCCTCTCTATCTAAACTATTAATTTTAATATCTGAATCTCTAACTAATATACTTTGTTCATGGAATATCATTTTCTCTGTAAATTCTTTTTCTTTTTGTTGCGTCTTTAAAATAATATCAATTAAGTAATTAAAACAAAAAAGTGCATTTTGTTTAGTCCAATTAGGAGCTGCCCAATTACTTCCATGTTTAAAAATAATCCTTTTACTTTTATCATTCTGTACACCGCATTCTGCTGTAAGAGACTCAAATTGTTTCATCTTTTCTAAATCAATACCCTTCTCAACTGATTTAATTCTTTCATAAATATCGGAGAATAGCTCACCTTTAATATCTGATGTAAAAACGTATTGCTTTTGACGCGCTTTAATTTTTTGCTCAGAAGGCGGCATAAATAAATCAAATCTACCTCCCAAATACATAGTCAAATCACTATATTCAAATATCTGAAATTTAATTTCTGCCATTCTATGTAACGCCTTCTTATACTGCTTGCTTGTAATCATCTGCTCGACATCCTTCATATCTTGTCGAACAGCTGTTTCTTTGATTATGTCAGCGAGGCTAATAGTTTCCCAGGAGAGACTAAAGAAATCCTGAGAGTATTTTGATAAAAAAGTTTTTATTGGTGGTAGAAGTGCAACTCCAAATGAAACATTTGGTGGGATGCCCTTATGTTTAATATCGTTCCTAAGCTGATTAAGTTGCCTAATTTCTTGAGTTTTAATCAAGGCAATCTTACTCATTTCCTCAATTTTATCAAGTGTTGTTAATAAGGTTCCTCTGGCTTTGATACTAATGTTTAATTGACTAGCGGCTGCACCAAGGAAATTATCCAAAGAATCATGCAAATTAAGCAATCCAGTTGCTAAAGAGTACTGATTTAATGTTGGATCAGAAATAATTTGATCAGCATTTCTAAAAAGTGATTTTGCTAATACAAGTCTATATAAAATATCTTGTGTGACTGATGAATTGGCCATATATATGATTATTTATAATCTATTTTTTTAACTGCCCCCAAAACAATCAGCACCACTGAACAGGATTTGGGGGATTATTTATTAATGTCAACTGTTTTGATTCAAAAATTTCTTCCAGAATATATTCAAATATTTATACGCCCATTGAATTATCTTCTTATTACCTTCATCTGATACCTCTTTGCTTCCGTGGAAAAAATTACATCTTATTTGATAAACAACCTTAAAAAAATCCTCGCAAGATTGATGATTTTCATTAAAATATATCTTTCTAGATGAATTAATCCGCATATCAGCAACGCAATCTCGCTCCCCTGGCTCTCCAAATAACCATCCGGTTTTTTTAAATTCCATTAGAATATCAGTACAATTATTTTTTATTAGATCAGAATATAGACTTTCATTATCTTTGGCAAATTCAACAATTTGGTCAAGTTCTCTATTAATCTTATGATAATGAAATGCATAATAGGAATTAAAAGACATCCACACCATCGCGAACATAAAATAATCGCTACATTCATCAAAATGATTTTCTAAATATTCAATCCATCTTTGACTATTATTCAAGTGATTCATATATTATTTTTATTTTTCTTCCAGGATTTGGGGAGTTATTTTTTTAGATTCTGACAATAATCAAGCACATCCTGAAGGTACCGTTCATTTGTTGAATCGATAAGATATGAAGTGGTTACTCCAAATTTACCATCTTCTAGGTATTTAATTTCCTTATGTGCTTCAAATTTATTTCTGACCTCAATTATCTTTTTAAAAAAATGGTTTTCTTTGCACCAATAATCCACTTTTGATTTTATAAGTATTTTATACAATGATGCCACTCGTTCATCTCTATCAAATAGACTAGCTATATTAATGATAATCGCTGTAACAAGAGCGTTATTAATTGCACCAAGCTCATTTACATCATCCATTGAGTGTGGGTCTTGCATCGCCGTCCTTAGTTGTGCGTTGATATTCCTTAACGTCTGAACCTGCTTAATTGTTCTTGTCATTATATACTTTATATATTCGCTTGAAATCAAATCCATATCTAGTATTTTTTTTATTGAAATTACATTTATCACGCCCCCACCCCCCAAAACCCTTCGACTTCGCTCCTTCGACGAACTCAGGATCTTCGCTCAGGACTAAGCAATCAGCGCTGAGGGGGTTATTTATATTCCAATCGTACGCTTATTTCAACTATATATCAACCTAAAAAGACGATTTTTCCATCGTCTCAATGCTTTACATAAGCACCCAGCTCCGTGGGCCAGACTCGAACTGGCAACCTACCGGTTACATGTAATCCATATGTTTCCATACGGCACGGACTATATCTTTACCTTATCTCCCGAGGGGATTTAGGTATTCCGGTATCTAGTCTCTACGGCGCCCCACCAAATCTTTAGCATAGGTGGGTTCCCACGGTATTAGCATACCTACATAAGGCAGGCTTAGCCTTCACCGTTATCCCGGAAAGTTCATCCCAACGTTTCCGTCGGGAGCTGCGTTTATGTTCACAGCCGGTTGCTCTACCATTGAGCTACCACGGAACTGGATGCTTATGCGTTTAATTTTTATCTAAAAACTTTCTACCCTGACCTGATTTTAAGAATTTTTCTCTTTTAATTGCTTCGCTTTTTGTACTAAAACTTTCATGATAAATTAATTTGAAAGGTCTGTTTTCTCTTGACCACTTGTTGCATCCTCTATTATGTTCAGACAATCTTACTTGAACGTTCTTACCAGTATAACCAACATACCTTTTGTGATTTTTTAGACTTTTTATAGTATAAACTATGTACATTTTTTAATAAACTATTTTTCAACTCACAGCCTCAGCCAAAGGCTGATCCGCCTCTGGCGGAGGTTGCTCCCCGCCCGCAACGCCTCGCAAGCTCGTCTTGCATGGCGGGTACCATTGAGCTACTCCGGAGCTTGGGGCTCCATAATTATCATATCCATTTTTTAAAGGGCAAACTTAATAATCCTTCAACTTTCTCATCCCTCTATGTTCCTGAATCTTTTCTAGCGCCTTGGCTTCAATCTGACGAATACGTTCACGGGTAACACCAAACTCCTGTCCCACTTCTTCTAATGTATGAGCCACGCCATCAAGTAAACCAAACCTCATTTCAAGTATCTTCTGCTCACGTGGTGGCAGTTCTTTTATAATATCTTTTACATGATCTTTTAATAATTGTAAAGAGGCAATCCTGTCAGGCGAGATTGTTTTTTCGTCTTCAATAAAGTCACCCAGAGTAGAATCTTCATCGTCTTCCCCCACAGAGGCTTCGAGAGAAACAGTGTCTTGGGATATCTTCATAATATGCCTTACCTTATCTACTTCCTCACCCATTTCAGCTGCGATTTCCTCAGGTAGCGGTTCTCGCCCTAAGTCTTGTATGAGTGAGCGCTCAATCTGCTGAAATTTGTTTATAGTCTCCACCATATGAACAGGGATACGGATGATCCTTGACTGGTCAGCCAAGGCTCTAGTAATAGCTTGACGTATCCACCAGGTGGCATAGGTAGAAAATTTATAACCCTTACGATAGTCAAATTTCTCCACCGCCCTAAATAAACCTATATTGCCCTCTTGTATAAGATCCAGGAGAGAAAGCGAACGCCCAGTAAATTTCTTAGCGATGGAAACAACCAGCCTCAGGTTTGCTTGAACCATTTTTTTGGCAGATTCAATGTCTCCTTTTTCATTAAGCTTAGCTAGCTGGACTTCTTCTTCTTGTTTCAAAAGCGGGACTTTGCCAATCTCTCGTAAATACATCTGTATTGAATCATCAGAGATATCACTCAAATCAAAACGTTGGCTTTCTGCCAGTCCTTTGGTTTTTTCTGCAGGGGTCTCTTCTTCCTTGTCATCAAGTATGCCAGCATCAGACTCTACGATGGATACGCCCTGTTCTTTAAAACTATCCAATAGATCTTCGTATTCATCTAAATATTCCTCTACTTCAGGAAATGAATAGAGTATCTCTTTTTCTGTAACAAAGCCACGTTGCCGTCCGCGTCTTAATAAATCCTCTACTGCCTCCATAGAAATTTGCGGTTTTTCTTCTTTTTTTACTTTGGCTGATTTTGCTGTAGGCTTCTTTGTCCGCTTTTTGACAACAATCTTTTTAGCGGGTTTTTTCTTTGCAACTGAAACTTTTAGCTTTTTTGTTGTCTTGATTTTTTTTGTTGTTTTGGCCTTAGAAGCCGCTTTTTTGAGTTTTTTCTTCGTTATTGTATTCTTCGTCATATAAAAATTTCCAACCCCGATAGATACGAAACCGATGTCATTTCAACGACAGGCTCGATCTATCAGTGTCCCCTAGGGAACAATGTTAGATGAATAGTTAATTATTTATTTTTACTAATTCTTCAGTCAAGCTAGTAATATGTTCTGAAAGTTGTTGGATTTGATCCTTATTGTCAGATTCTTCTGCTTGTTTTAAGTCTTTTTCTAACCGTGATAATTCATTCGATAGCCAGTACTTTTTTATAAAAGGTAACGCTTCGATTAACGTTTTTTTTATCGCGTTAGTGTCTTCACTTTCTATTTCAGCGAAGTCGGATTCTATAAAGAGACACAGTCTTTTTGCTAAAATTGTTAGCTTATCATCCTTTTTACCTAAAAACTCATACCAATCGTTAAGATCAAAGTGTTTAGCCTCAGTATAGTATACAATCAATGATTTGTAAAGTTCCACCAGGTCATCACCCAAAAAATACTCCGGTTTGAAGTTTTCAATCACATAATCGATATGTTCCGGATACTCTAGACATATACCTAATACTAGCTCGCTTAATTGCTGAAGCCTGCTCTTGTTCTGTGGTGTTGGTTGATTGACACTGTCGTTTTTGGTGGGGGTTTCAGGTTTCTTTGTTTTTGATAATTGATCACGTAAATATACTTCGTCAACACCTATCAGACTACCCAACTTCTGAATATAGTGAGTCTGTTCAATTGAGTTAGGCAGTCGCACAATAAGGGGTAGTAACAAACTAGCTGCCTGCTTTTTGCTCTGAGCAGAATTGACATCTAGATCTTTTAATACTTTCTCAAAATAATAATCCATAAATGGCTTGGCCTCAGTGATTGCCTTCTTCCAGACTGAAGGATCTTTTTGTATGCACTCATCCGGGTCTTTGCCAAATGGTAGCACCACAACCTCGGTCTCTAATTCATATTGCCAAGCTACTTCCAGGCCTCGGCGCGCTGCTTCCGCCCCAGCCACATCCATGTCAAAGGCAAAAACAATTGTTTTACAATATCGCTTGAGAAGTCGGACTTGACCTTCTGTCAAAGCAGTGCCACCTGACGCCACAACGTTCTCTACTCCTATTTGATGTGAGGCCAAAGCATCCATCTGTCCCTCTACTATGACAGCTGTTTTTTCTTTTTGAATAACCTGCTTAGCTTTATCAAGGGCGTACAAGACAGAGCTTTTGTTATACACCTGGGTTTGTGGAGTATTAACGTACTTAGCGGCTTTTTCGTCTTGGCTGGTTAATATTCTGCCGCTAAACCCAACTATCTGTCCATGGGCATCAGACAAAGGAAACATAAGGCGCCCCCTGAAACGGTCGTAGTAGCCTGATCCACGATTTTTTTTGACCGTCAGGCCGGCATCAAATATGTCTGATTCGCTATAGCCTCTTTTTATCAAAAAGTTATTTAGGTCATCCCAGCCTTCGATACTGTAGCCCAACTGAAATAACTCTATTGTATCATCAGATACATTCCTGTCTTTGAAGTACTCACGCGCTTCCTTGGCCTGTGAAGATTCTAGAAGTACCTTATGAAAATAGGCAGACGCAATTCTGTTTATGTCCAGCAATTTTGTTTTTTGACTGGCTTCCTTTGGATTGTGTGATTGTAATGTAACTCCGGCTTTTGAGGCCAATATACGCAAGGCTTCAGGAAATTCAACTCCTTCAATTTTCATGATAAAACCAAATATATCACCCCCCTCTCCACAGCCAAAACAATGCCAAATTTGTTTGTCCGGTGATACCATAAAAGAAGGCGTCTTTTCATTATGAAAAGGACAGAGCGCCCTATAGTTTGTACCGGCTTTAGTTAGCCGCACATATTCCTGAATAGTATCGGCAATATCGAGACGGTTTTTTATGTCTTCAACTGCGTTATCCATAAGCGTTAATTATCAATTAACAATGATCAATTTTCAATGAATTTTCATTTAGCCAATTATCAACTTTGCAGAGATTGTTTGTAAATTGAGTAATTGGCTTTTGACTGATAATTGAAAACTGAAAATTAATATTTAAATATTTACTCGTGTCTTTACTTAACCAAAATCTCCCTTGTTTGGCAAGAGCACAAAGAAAAGCTTGGTCCAATTGATTAACTATTACCTAGATATACCACAAACACAAAAGCGATAGATAGAATGAATACGGAAGTAAAGGTAACGAGCACTACTCTAACCACACGAATCTCCGTTGATATTTTCGTCTTTGTATCTGTCGTTTTCTCTATCATAGAATTTTATTATTTATCTTTTAAATATTGTAAAGCTCCATATAAACCCGCCTTATCTCCCAGCTTGGCTTTTCGAATTATAGGTGAGTGGTGATATTTTATAATAAAATACTTACTCAGCTGACTGGCAATCTTAGATACTTTCATATTAGGATTGTCCATTAGTCCACCACCCAGAACGATAAGCTCAGGAGACCAGAGCCTAACAACATCATGCAAACCATAAACCAAGTATTTAATTGCATAGTCCCAGGCTGCTTTTTTCTTTATCAATTTCGATTTCATACCATAGCGTTTTTCTAAAGCTGCTCCAGAAACTAGTCCCTCCCATTCACCAAGATTGTAGGGTGGCAGGTAGGATTTTTTTCCTGCACAAATAATCATGTGGCCGGGTTCAAATCCTATTGAATTTGCATCAATCTTTTTATCTATAATTCTGGTCCCTCCAATACCGGTACCGATTGCGATATACGCAACAATTCTTTTATCTCGACCAGCGCCATACACAGCTTCTCCTAATCCACCCAGGTCAGCATCATTTTCTAAAAACACCTTAGTATTGAGTACTTTTTCAAGCTCTTTCTTTAGCGGTTTATTAATCCAACCCTTAATATGAGGTGAATAAATCAGCTTTGTTTTTTTGGGATCCAATATTCCGGCAATACCACAGCAAACTGCTTCATACTTCTTCCCACCGGATAGCTCGTCCGCAATAGTTTTAATAGCTAAAACACCCTTCTTGAAATCGCTGGGCCTATTAACAATCACACAATCATCAACCCTGCGACCAGTCCGAGAAATCGCCATTCTTAAATTTGTCCCTCCAATGTCGAGTAGTAGATACATGGACTAATTAATAATTAAAAATTAAAAAAGTAAAATGTATAATTATAAT
>JAHIZJ010000055.1 GCA_018814765.1 Patescibacteria group bacterium | reverse complement strand
GAATCGGATTTATTATTGTTAGTTTTTCTAAAAAAGTATAAAAGCCGAACATCACATAACAGTGTGTATGAGGTTCAAGAAAAAGTGTGTTATAATTTTAAAGGTTGCACTTTTTCTTTAACCCAAATTTCGCCTTCTCTATAATAAAATAATAAGGAAGTCGGCGAAACTTCTCATACACGCAAACGCGATGTGCAAAATTCGCTTCGCTCTTTTGCACATCGTGCGGCGGGTACCCCCGCCTGATGCACTCGTTCGCTCCGCGAACATCGCACTTCAGCGGGTATCCAAAATGTCTGCCCTCCGCCAAAGGCGGATGTCAGCCACTTCGGATCACCCGCCGCACGTTAGCTGACATACAATATTAATCATTTAAAAATACATCTGTGCCAAATAAACCCATTGTAGAAACGATACGGTCTCAATCAAAGCCGAATGGAAAAACTACCTAGTCGGTTTTCTGCTCTTCTTTCCTATTATTATTTTTCTAAGCTGGGTTGCTTACCAGAGACCCGAGACCTGGCCATTGCTTGTTCCAATAATTCTCATACTGGTTTGGTGGATGATCTGGACACACGCTTTCCATATTGAAATCACGTCCAGTACGCTTTCTTCGAGGACACTAATGTCACAAGCCTCAATTCAGGTCGATGACATTACCAACATTCAGATCGTAATATTTCAGCCCGGGCAAGGAAATGGCAAAAAACCATTCTATCAAATGCATCTCAACATGAACGGTGACTCTACTCTCTCAATAAACATAAAACCGTATTCAGTATCTGATCTTGCCTTACTGCTCCAAACAATAACCACCAAGAATTCTCGTGTTATTCTTAATGACCTCGCTTCGGAATTGCAGAAAGGAAACATAGGCCCAATAGTACGCAGAGGTAGCATAAGAATCGTACAATGGGCTTTGCTGCTCGGCCTTGCCACGGCGTTCCTTGTACTAGTCCGAGCAATTCTCACACGTTAGAAATAATTCGGAACAATTTTACATCGTCTCCTCAATAACTGGCTCCGACTCAATTTTTTGCCTCTCTTTTCTAAATCAATATAATAAAGTAGTTGGCTACTATGTCTGGATCAGTCGACTGGTGAAATATTTGGCTTGAGAATTAGTGCAGATAATATTAGAAAGAATTTTTCTATGAAAGAAAACAAGGTTAGTGTTGTCATCAATAAACCAGTTCGTGAGGTTTTTGAGTTTACAACCGATCCCAGGAATACACATCTATGGGTACAGTCTATTAAAAAGGAAGTTGCAGATGAATATCCACCAAAAGTAGGCACTATATACAAAAATCGGGGAGATGACGATGAATGGCGTGTTTTCAAAGTTTCGGAATTCGAACCTAATAAATCGTTTATTATAACAGAAGGAGCTGGAAACTTTTCAGTTAAATATACCTACAAGGAAATAGATGACAAAACAACAGAATTAATTTACTTGGAATGGGTAATAAAAGGCGAATTGAAGGAGATGTTTTCCGATAAAACCCTTCAAGGTTTAAAGGAAATAATAGAGAAAAGCTAACATACAATTTATTCTTAAGCCAAATACATCACCTAATATTAAAACAATAACTATGGCAGTTAAACGCAAGTGGGATTTAATCTCAGAAGAAGAAAAACAGGAATGTATAAAAGAATTAATTGGTTTTTTTTCAACAGAGAGGGATGAAGAAATCGGAATAATTGCGGCAGGGAACATATTAGACCATTTCATGAAAAACATTGGAATCAAACTTTATAATAAAGGGGTGGATGATTCTATTCTTTTTCGAAAAGAACGCTTTGAAAGCTTGGGAATAGACATGGAGGCTATACTTAAGAAATAATATGATATATAATACTATGAAGTCAGGAATTTAATGTAGAAGATGAGGTTAAATTATTACAGACATTACGCACATTGAAAAAATAGCGTAAAATAAAGGCAAAGATTAAAATTAAAACAAAAACTATGTCTTTGCCGAAAAATGTTATCCATTACATCAAGGGTCTAATGTGCGTGTTTGAGAATGCTAACTGCATATCG
>JAHIZJ010000007.1 GCA_018814765.1 Patescibacteria group bacterium | reverse complement strand
TTTCAAGGCACCTTCAGATTCTATTGAGAACAAAACTGATTGAAGGAAAAAAAGTTGGAAAAGAGGTGCATTTTAAAGTTTCAAAAAAAGTCGATGTATCAAAGGTGATAAACACAAAACAACATTTAACGAAATGTTGAAGTGAGAAATAAAAAAAGAGGGCCTTCTTGTGAAAAAGAAGGCCCAGTCAGAGCTGACGGGTGGATTCGTACCACCTCTTCGAGATCAACTAGCGATAACGTCGTAACTCTGGAAACAGCTGTGTGGCTGGCAGGTTTAATGGGGGATACCACAATCCAACCCACAACCCTTTTCCGGGTGTTCCAAACTATGGGCACCAACGTAAATTGGTTCCACACCAAATCCGGGAAAGGGTATCCCCCAACTTTGCGCTACCGTACTGCCTGTCCGCCGTAACCCTTAGGATGGATGCGGACGCTACAGCCACACTCTGAACTGGTGCCCAGACTTGAACTGGGAACCTTCTGCTTGCGGCAGATGCTCTACCAATTGAGCTACACCAGCGAAAAAAGAACTGTCGAGGGGGCTGGATTCGAACCAGCGACCCCCTGTGCTGGCCACAAGTGCGCTACCCCTCGAACACAACATTCTTGTTTTATCAAATAGGAGGCATGTGGTCAAGGGTGTTATCCACAGTTAAATGACCACCAGACCGCGTAAAGTTGATTTATTTTCACTGTGTGCTATCATAACTATATGAATAAGTATTTCGCCCAAAATTCAAATTGGTGGACACCCATATAGCTGGGTAGCCTTTTAATACTTATACGTATTTAATACAACTGCCTAGCAAATAATGGGCAGTTTTTGTTTTATGAAACATATGAAGAAATATTATTACTACAATCGAGGTACCTATTATTGGCGTAACAATACTGGATTATTAGTAATGTCTAAATAATAAATAAATACGATTATGATTCAAAAAAAATCAAATAACAAGTTACCCGACAAAAAGGGTTATTACGGACAGTATGGTGGTCAGCTGGTCCCACCTGAACTTATTCCAGCGCTAAATGAGGTTACTGAAGCCTATGAATCAGCTCGGAACGATTCCGTTTTCATGGAAGAGTATCAGTCATTACTGCGTGACTATGTAGGACGGCCTTCACCATTATTCTTCGCAAAAAATCTATCTAAGCAATTGGGTGGCGCAAAGATATATTTCAAGCGCGAGGACCTGAATCACACCGGTGCTCACAAGATAAATCACACTCTGGGTGAAGCACTCTTGGCCAAGCGACTGGGCAAGAAGCGCTTGTTGGCTGAAACCGGAGCCGGACAGCACGGTGTAGCCTTAGCAACAGCCGCTTCGATTGTCGGTCTAAAGTGTGAAATTCATATGGGTGCAATTGACATGGCCAAGCAGCATCCGAATGTTGTCCGCATGAAAATGCTGGGTGCCAAGGTGGTCAAGGTAGAGTCCGGTGGCCGTTGTTTAAAGGATGCAGTGGATAGTGCTTTTGGGGAGTATATGCAGGATCACAAGAATACCTTCTTCGGAATCGGTTCTGTGGTCGGACCTCATCCATATCCGATGATGGTCAGAGACTTTCAGTCAGTAGTCGGCCGAGAAACTAAGGAGCAGATTAAGGAGAAAGAGGGTCGACTGCCTGATGAGCTGATTGCCTGTGTGGGCGGAGGCTCAAATGCGATCGGGTTATTCTATGAATTTTTGGACGATAAGGTTAAGATGGTTGGTGTTGAGCCAAGCGGTAAAAGCTTTAAACCTGGTGAGCATGCTGCTACTATGACCCTGGGTAAGCCCGGAGGGATTCATGGGATGTTCACATATCTTCTGCAGGATGACAAGGGCGAGCCACTACCGGTCCACTCAATCGCTTCAGGCCTGGACTATCCCGGTGTTGGACCTGCCCATTCCTACTTCAAGGATTCTGAGCGAGTGGAGTATGTTACTGCAAGCGATAAAGAAGCCTTGGATGCTTTTATGCTGTTATCCAAAGTTGAAGGCATTATCCCGGCTTTGGAGAGCGCCCATGCATTAGCTGAAGTAATCAAGCGCGCTCCCAACCATAACCGCGACAAAGTCATCATCATGAATTTGTCCGGTCGAGGAGACAAGGATGTAGATTTTGTTGCAGAACGAATAAAAATGGATGTCTAGACAAAGTTACAGACCCCGGCAAATAGTTTTGTCGGGGTCTGTAATATATATGAGCCGTCCCGCCCCGGGTCAGGCTCTTGTGCATAACCCCCCATTGACACCATTATAGAAAGTAGTAAGATGCAAGTAGAAGACGAGCAGGCTAGCTCGTTTTATTTATTACCAATAATAGAAACAACGACGGGACCCCTGAACCACTCCCATGCACCAGAACATAGTTGATCGGTACATGGTCGGGTACAGGGCTAGTTTTCCGTCGTTTTTTGTTCATTACAACCCAAGAGAAAGGACCCCGAAACACTCCCATGCATCAG
>JAHIZJ010000133.1 GCA_018814765.1 Patescibacteria group bacterium | reverse complement strand
TGTTTCCGCGAAAGAAGCCGCCCACGGAAGCTATCGAAATAATAGTGCTGTTCACTCCGAGCGTCAATTGAAGAGGGGCTGAAATTGGCGCTTTTCTCCGCGCCCTCTGTGTCTCCGTGTTGATCTTTTGGATCTTTTCTTCGCGCTCTTCGTGGATAAATCTTTACTAATTTACGGCCGCTTTTTGGATTCCGGGTACTCCTTGTTCGCCTTTATGGACAGCCCGATGCAGTACGCGAAGCCGCCGTAGATCACCGTGCAGGTTATGGACAGGATGACCTTCGCCGAGACGGAGAGAGAAACTCCACTGAGAAGCAGATATACGAAGACGGCGATCACGACTCCGGGGATTACCGATAGAACGATCTTCCACCGCGGCGTGAGCAGCAGGGCCACCACGCACACCACGCCCAGAAGGCCCCAGCCGCCCGCGATCTGCGCCCACGCGGGGTATCCCTCGTACGGCGCGTTGATGCGGTCCCAGAGATTGAGGCAGATCATCGCGAACAGTATCGCCGGGGTCAGAAACAGGATGCAGAAGTCCCACCAGTAGCCGATCTTGAAGTCGCTCGTGGCGTTCACGTGCTCGCGCATCTTTTTCGCCCCGAAGACGTATCCCACCACGATGCACTCCATTATCCCCACGAAGGCGAGGCCGAAGTTCGTCATGTAGTGGTCGATGATGTCCAGCCAGTACAGCCCCGCCTTCGTCGTGTACAGGATTCCGATGACGAAGAGAATCGTGCTCACCGTGAGGTTCACCGGCAGGCGCGCGAACTTCCACTTGTCCATGCCCCCCGCCACCCCGGCCTCCACCAGAGAGAACGCCGAGTCGATGCCGAGCGTGAGAAGCAGCGTGAAGAAAAGGAAGCCGAACAGGGCCGGCGCGAACGGCAGGTGGTTGATTATCGTTGGGTAGGTGACGAACGCCAGCCCCGGCCCGCCGCCCAGCACTTCCGTCACCGGCTTTCCCACCTGCTGGGCGAGATATCCCAGTGTGGTGAACACCGCCAGCCCCGCCAGAAAGCTGATTCCCGCGTCCGCGAGGCTCGTCATGAACGCGCTGTTGACGATGTCCGCCTTCTTCGGCAGGAAGCTGGCGTACGCGATCATCACCCCGAAGCCGATGCTGAGCGAAAAGAAGACCTGCCCGTACGCCTGAAGCCAGACCTTCGGGTTGAGAAGCGCGTTGAAATCCGGCGTGAGAAAGTATTTCAGGCCGTCGATTGCGCCGGGAAGCGTCATGCCACGGATGAAAAACACAACGAGGATTAGAACCGGCACCGGCACGGTGACCATGATGACTTTGCTCACGGTCTCGACGCCTTTGTAGATGCAGAGGAAAACGCTGACCCAGCACAGGAGAAGCCCCAGCAGGATGTACCACACCACCCCGCCCAGCTCGCCGATGCCGCCGCTGAGCTGGAGGAAGTTGCTGTAGAAAAACGCTTCCGTGTCCGCCCCCCACGCCATGTTGAACGAGTACTTCAGGTAGTTGAAGCACCAGCCCATCACCACGCCGTAGTAGGTCATCACCATCAGGCCGATGAGCACCGCCAGCCAGCCGAGCCACTCGAAGCTCTTGTTGATCTTCGCGAACGCCGTCGGCGCCGCCGAGCGCGTCATGTGGCCGAGGCCGAACTCCAGAATCATCAGCGGTATGCCCGCCGTGAACAGCGCGACGAGGAAGGCTATCAGGAACGCCCCGCCGCCGTTGTCGTAGCAGATGAACGGGAAACGCCAAACATTTCCCAGCCCCACGGCCGAGCCGACCGCCGCCATCACGAACGCCGTCCGGCTGCTCCACTGGTCGCGTTGCGGTGCCATGAGATGTCCTTTCCTGAAACGCAGTTATTTTGAGAATCAATTATAGGAAAACGGGTTGAAGGTTACAACAAATCGGGCGGTTTTTGACGCCGGGGACGCCGGAAACTCAAGAAGAAACCGTGGCAGGACTCCATCCACGGTTGATCTGCCGAATGCAGGCCTGTATGATATTATGAAAATCGGAACGGGTTACGCGGCCCGATTATCTTAATGGAGAGA
>JAHIZJ010000054.1 GCA_018814765.1 Patescibacteria group bacterium | reverse complement strand
CACCAAATCTAACTTCATTACGATCTGAGGCGTTATTCCAAAAATCTGTATTTGTATTTTCAACGTGGATCAAGATCGGTATATTATCAACCGCTCCTGTCAAAGAAGATGCATCAAATGTTATCTTTTGTCGATAAGTCCACCCCGCCTCTGCTATCCAATTAGCACCCCCGTCTCCATTTATCTCAATCGTCCCAGAATCAACAGTTATGTCATCCAACGTCCCCAGATTCCAATCATCATCCGAGGTTACCTCAACGTTTCCTGTTTCTGGAGCGGCCTTAATAAATGGTTCCTGATAGAGAGAGACAGCTAAGACCAATACCAAGACTATGGAAATACTAACCTGTATTTTATACCTTCTAGCCTTCGCTACTATTTTAGTAAATTCAACCTTTAGCTCATGCTCTATAAGCTGGTCGTAAATTCTCTCTATTTTTCTGTTTTTATTCTTCATTTACCGATTAAATGCTTTTTATTTTAAGCACTTGAATTTGTCTATAAATAGCTTTAAATACTATTAAATATGTTAAATATCACTGAAGATTAACTACAAAATATTACTACTACAACAACAAAATGCTATTTTGTCAATATATATGAACAACTCAGCTAATCTTAGTAAAAAAATTAACTGACATACTCATAAGTTCTAATAACATTTTGTAATACTATTATATCACTTTTTTACTGTTTTTGTCAATTATATATTTTCTTTACAATACTACCCTACCTCGATAATATATTTGTCATAATTCAGTTTTTTCATTATAATTAAATCTGTACAAACATATATGAATAAATTTGCTACACAACTTAAAGATCTAGATAAGACCACCATCAAGGATGAAAATGTCAAAGACGAATCTCCTCTTTTTGATTCAGACAACACTGAGGATAATTACTTTGAAGAAGGAGACTATTCAGGGCAATTAGCTGTTGATGTTTATCAGACAATAAAGGAAATTATTATTAAGTCCACTATTGCGGGTGTACAGCCGGAAGACATTGATATATCCATTAATAACGACATGGTTACTATCAAGGGTATACGTCGCCAACCCGAGGTTATTCCTGAAGAAAATTACATATATAAAGAATGCCATTGGGGCGGATTCTCTAGATCAATAATATTACCTGTTGACATTAAAGAAGATAAAATAAAAGCCAATTTAAAAAACGGCATTCTTACCATTATACTTCCTAAAGCTGGTAAATCAAAAGTAAAGGTTGTAGAAGTAGAAGAGGAAACAGAATCATAAAACTTTTAAATAAATTACTATAAGGAAATCTATGAAAAAGTGTATTTTAACAGTAATCTTCGGATTGGCCTGTCTCTGTATATTTACACCTAGTGTAATAGCAGACTCAATAACAGACGATTTAGAAAAAGACCTTGCAGTCAATAGCGATCTTCGTACCGCTCGCACAGACTTGCAAGATGGCAAACAATTTTTCCGAGATGCCAATCTCAATTGGGAAAAGTACCGAGATGCATATATTGATGACACGTCTGAAGCTAATCTGGTTGAAGCGAAAAAGTATGCCAAACAATTAATCAATCAAACGATCGAAGTCTATGATGGCTACTACCTATACCTATTAACTCGTATAGAAAATATTGTAGGTATTGATACAGAGACCGGAGATACACTGAAAAGCAATATTGAAAATGAAAAAATTTGGCTTCAGACACAAAGAGTAGATATAGCAGAAGCTGATACTGTAGAAGAGATTGAGGTTGTAGCTACCGACCTAAACAACTATTTTGCAGAAAAAAAACCCTTTCTAAAAAAAGTAATAGGGATAATTACCAGCTCTCGTGTTAATAAAGCATTAATATCCCTGACTGACGTAAAAACAAGAACAGCCAACCACATTGCCAACCTTACAGAACTAGACAAAGACACCAAAACTGTCGCATCAATACTTACCGAATACACCGAGAAACTTAATCAAGTCAATGAAAAATATATACTGGCTCGTGATGGCTTTCTGTCTTTGAGCTCCACAGATACCGTAGATCAGGATTACACCACACACTTAAACACATTAAAAGAGGCTAAAGACTTGCTCTTAGAAGCAGACATTTTACGCGCCAATATTGTAACAGAGCTTATAAAAATTAAGGCCTCAACAGTTGGTGGTGCGGGTGATCTTAGCGCGACTGGTGAAGGCTCAGTCTTGATGTCAGGTGAATTAACAACAACTGTCACATCAGAGCAGAATACCGCTGTTGTAGTGTATGATCTAGCAGGTGACTTAGCTGTCGAGTCCGTAGGAGAAACCGCCATTGAATCAGTGGGTCGGAAAGTAACTTACTCAAATTTTACTCAAGCTACTATCACTGGCACTGACTATGTAATACTAGTTACCGGGACTATAACCGAGGTAACTGCCACTGGCACGGGCAGAGCATACTTAACAGGCACTGGCACATATCAGAACGCCACCGGGACTTCACAAAGCTTCGACGCAACCAATGGCGTCGTTTATAATATAATAACTTCATAATAATATGCGAAAAAAAAGTAAGAATTTAATAGTTATCCTAATAATAATCGTAATTCTTGCAGTTGGTGCTTGGCTCCTCTTTTTCAAGGCTGATTCAACTGAAAATGATACAAATACAAACCAGACAAACCAAGAGGAAGACCTTGGCCTAGACAGCGTGGTAGACACTTCGGCTTTATCTGACATTGATATTGAGTCTGATTTGGATAATGTCGACTACTACGCAAATGATCACGACATCCCTGATATAAATTTAAACGTTCAGTTTGAATAGTCCAAAATGAATACCCTTAAAGCAATAGTTGATAAATACGATGGGGACTTCATTGTTCTTCGTATTGGCGATCAAGAACTACGCTGGCCAAAAAATAAAATAGTAAAAAAGCTAAACCCCGGTCAGGAGATACACCTTTCACTGAAGACAACGGACGAAGCCAAGGCAGATAAAGAAAGCCTGGCAAAATCAATCCTCAATGAAATACTAAAAGATCGAGAAGTAGAGAGTAAATAAAGCATGGGGAAAAAGAAGAAATCTCATATAAAGACTCAAAAACGATGGATAGCAATTTCAGCATCCATCGTCTTTGTCTTAGCTTGTGTAGTCTTTGGCTATATTTTCTTAAACATAAGATATTCTAACAGGGCCATCCCTGGAATTAAACTATCGAGCGTATCTATATCTGGTATGAGAGCCACTGACATCGAAAAATTATTAAATGATTATCAGTATCAAATTGAGACAGATGGTTTTATTTTTAGACACCAAAACAAAAGCGTAGTTCTTTATCCTACTATAGTATCAACTCTTGACGCTGACTTGTCGTATAATCTGATAACTATTGATAGCGAGGCTACAGTTAACAAGGTAATGGAACACGGACACCAAGGAAGCTTCTGGCAAAAAACGAATGACTTTATACAAGCGTATACCCAGGGTATCAATGTTTCACCACACTATTCTTTGGATCAGGATGAAATAATAAAGATACTAACGAATAATTTTTCAGAATTTGATACTCCTGCCAACAACCCTGTAATCCAAGTATCTTCTGACAACAAGATTATTGTCAGTCAAGAAAATAGTGGCCAAATATTAGACTACGAACTTGCTGTGGAAGAACTGACTACAATAATCAATGATTTAGAAGCACGCTTAATTATACTGAAAAAAGTAGAGGATACACCGACTATAACATTGGCCGAAACACAAACGTCACAAATAAAAACAAAGGACATCATCTCTCGTCTTCCATGGATACTGGAATATGAGGACTACCGTTGGTTAATCGATAATCAAATAGCCACGGATTGGTTTGAATTTTCACGAGATAAATCAGGAGAGATTATTATCGATCTCAATGATAGAGCTGTTATTAAATACCTCAAAGCTATACCCGGTACAGATCTGGATATTGCTCCTAAAGAAGGAAAGTTTGTCCTGGAAGATGAACGAGTAACAGAATTTCAAGTTGCCACAAATGGTTCAGTCATAAATATCAACGATACGCTAAATCAAATGCGCATAGATCTGATAAATAATCCAGGGGCTATCTCTGAAATCAAGGTAGACACGATTGAACCCACCAGCTCAACTGAAGATATCAATCAACTGGGCATTAAAGAACTGGTGGGTGAAGGAAGCTCAAATTTCCGAGGTAGTCCTCGCAACAGAGTTCATAATATCCAAGTTGGTGCTAATACTTTAAATGGCTTACTGATCAAACCGGGTGAAGAGTTTTCTCTAGTCAGTGCGCTGGGAGACATTGATGCTACTACGGGATATCTGCCAGAGCTCGTCATTAAGGGTAATCGTACAATTCCAGAATATGGCGGTGGCCTGTGCCAAATTGGTACAACATTCTTCAGAGCAGTTCTTGATTCGGGTCTTTCTGTCACTGCCAGACAAAACCATTCCTATAGAGTTTCGTACTATGAGCCGCCAGTCGGAATGGATGCTACCATTTATAATCCACAACCGGATTTTAAGTTCATTAATGATTACGACAAGCACCTTCTGCTTCAAACACGCATTGAAGGCACTCAGCTAATTTTTAAACTTTATGGAACAAAAGACGGACGAGAAGCCTCAACAACCGAGCCACGTGTATATAATTATGTTAAACCCGGCCCTACAAAATACATAGACACTGAAGACCTAGCTCCAGGAGAAACAGAATGTACTGAAAAGGCTCATACTGGCGCTGATGCAGAATTCACATATACTGTTATTTTTCCCGATGGACGGGTTGAAGAAGAGATTTTTAAATCACACTACAAGGCTTGGCCTGAGATCTGCTTAGTCGGCCAAGAGCCAGAGGACGAGACTCAGGAAGAAGAGACGGAAACAAACGATGGGGAGACGGATATAGACGATGGCGATGAGTAAATTTGTTTAATAATAGCCAAGACTACTTCATCATAAGACTTATCCCCAGATCAATCCCTTGACCTGTTTTTTTGTTATGATAGACTGATCGTTACGTGCGAAAATTATTTCGGGGTAGCTCGAGGAGCAGGTCACATGTTGCTTGAGGCCATGGGGGGACATCAGGTGAAATGAACGACCTCGCTCCTCTCTCCCCGAAACATAGCTCTTTAATTCTTTGTGGGTGGTACTCGTAGCACTAGAATGAAGTACACACAGTTTGTGCACTCTAGCCCCGTGCATCAGTTGTGTGCTTCTATAGGCATCTTGCTTGTCATCGAGGTTACGAGTGTCCGCCCGCAAATTCGCCAGCCGTGCGTCATGGGTTCTTTACGAACCTAATGCGTAGCGGTAGGGCCTTCTCATCTTGGGAAGGCCCTTTTTCTTTGGGTCTAACTATCCAAATAAGCAGGATGAATTTCAATAAACCATAAAGTAAGCTCTTTAGCCACACCAAAGAACCTCCCGCTTCGCGGGATAGGCCGCTGTAGTCCCGATGTGATTGCTTCGCAATAAACGGGACCCATTAAATATACCCTTACCACTACTCTTGAAAGCGGATGGCGGGGTATTCTTTTTTTCTATTATCGCTAAGTCTGGAACCACAACCTACTATTAAGAGTTGTGATCTTTACTTGCGGGCATAAACATTGTTAAGATAATTACTATGAGTGACTATACAAAAAACACGATCAAGGAGTGGGAGGATTTATCAAAGCCCAGAGCAACTGCCCGCCACAATTATCATGGGGGTCCTGCGACTGGTCCGGGTATATTAGCCAAATACCACCAATACTACGACAAGGCTACTCAGGATATTAAGAGGCCAAGGGTGTTGGTCTTGGGAGCCACTCCAGAATTAAGAGATTATGCTTTGAAAAACGGAGCTCAAGTAACGGTTTTAGATCAAAGCACAGAAGCCATAGAAAAAATGACCTCTCTTATGGATTCTGATACCGCTAATGAAATAACTATCGCGGGTAATTGGCTAGACATGTCACTTGATGATGCTCAGTTTGATTTTGTTTGGGGCGATGCGATATCCAACAATGTATATTATAAAGAACATAAAAAACTTTTTTCAGAAATCAAAAGAGTATTAAAAAATAATGGATACTTGCTTTTACGTGATGTTATGTTCGACCCTGACGAAAAAAGATTAACCACTAAAGAAGCGATTAATTGAGTACATAAAAATAACTTGCACAGGTTTGATTTATTTTTCAAATTATATATCTATAGTAGTAATGCTGGGTATGATGAGAAAAACCATTGGGTTGATATGCCCCAAATAATAAAAGAACTAGAAGATCGAATATATAACAAAAATATTTTACATCAAGATGAAGAGGCTCAGCTAAAAAACTTTATGAGTGGCGCTATTAAGACTACCTTTTTGCCAGAAGATATATGGCTAGATAATTTAAATAAGTTTCTTGATGTAATCGATATTGGCACTGTCGATGACTATCACTTTTGTAAATACTTTAAATTCTTTTTTGCCAAACAAAAAAGCTGACCAAGTATCTGCAGTCAAGAAGATTCTACCGAGGAGTAAGAAAAGGGGGGGCCTGTTCTATCCTCGAAAAAACCTCCATGCTTTTCGTGACTGCAGACACCTAATCAGCTGCCTGCTGTATATAGCCAATATATACAGGAAAATATGGAACTGATCATCTTATCACAGCCTTTAAATCTTGTCAAGGGCTGTCCAATACTGTACACTTAGGTAACGAATTTAGTAATAATTACATTTATGACAATCAAACAAATCTATGAATTGGCTATCAAGCTAGGCATCCAAAGCGATCTGCGGGGTCAGCCTGTGGTTCAAAAAAAGCTGAAAAAAGAGAAGGTAAAGTATGACTCCCTAAACAAAGAACAGAAGGCTGAATATGACATAGAGTGCCTTAGTAATCCCTTCTCTGATACACGAATCTACTATGGGACTCCCGATACTAAAGTTAAGCGCATTTTGACCGGTATTGACATTGATACGGGTGAAATCATGATGGCCCAAGAGTTAGCCAAAACGAAGCCCATTGATCTTGTCATTTCACATCACCCCATGGGGCTGGGTTTGGCCGGACTGGATGAGGTCATGCATATACAGGCTGAAATTTTCGCACTCTATGGTGTACCT
>JAHIZJ010000053.1 GCA_018814765.1 Patescibacteria group bacterium | reverse complement strand
GTTCATGGGCCCATTTTGGGCCACGCTACAGCATGACATAGACAAACGTCTATGAGCAAGGCCCGCTACTGGTGGCGGCTTTTTTTATGTAACTATTGACAAATAATTTTTTATTTGTTACAGTGCAAAGTTCGTTCATTGGAAGTCAACCATGGGCTCATATAAAGGAGGGGCAATGAAGGCTCTTTGGTTCGCAATCTACGTGGTGGTCATGATCGTTGCTGTTTGTCTAGTCGGAACGTGGACGTTAATCCCGGGAATTGGGATACCGTTACTTGTTTTGGCCTCAAGGGTCATGTCTTCGCTTGGACATGCACAGAAAATAAGGATCGTTGAAGCAAGAATGAAGGCAGCACATTTAGCTGGATCACGACCAATAACGCCTAAAACCCGAGCCCAAGCTATCGAAATTGCTGCTCGATTGAAGACACGTGTTGATCAAGGACGTGGCGTACTTCACAGTATAGGGCTGCTCCAACTCTCCAACAAATACCTAGGCTACTTTCTATCCCACCTGCTTGATCCTTCGGAACAGCCCGACAAAGTGTTTAATGACGTTGCCATTTCTCTTATGAGAGGTCGGCCTCTGATAATTACCGGGTCATACTCACCCAAATCAGAGAACTTAATCGGCCGGCCGCAGATGCAATCGAGAGGCATCTCTAGGTTGACCAATTTCAAAAGTCTCCGGACATTCGTTCAGAGACTTTTTCTTTTATTACGAAATAAATGGCTCTACTGCTGTGCTTATTGCATTTAACCCTGCTTCAATTCGTATTCGCTAATAACTTTTCTCGACCCAGGATGACAAACCGCATTACATGTTACTAAACTTATTTTCTCAACTTTTAGTTTCCCGATTTTCATATTTCTCATTTTCTTAACTTTGGAAACAAAATTTTCATTGGGTTTTTCGGTAAAACGACACACTGTGATATTTCCCCAGAAAATAGAATCTGAGAGAAGTGTTTTATCATCCGGTAAATCAATTTCATTTAAACCTTTATCCAAAGCCAATACAAGTTTTTGTAGATCATCATTTGAATAGGCCATTAGGGATATGCTGGTAGGAAATAGCAAAACATCTTCGACTCTAAACTCTATTACTGAAAATTTAGGAATTATTATATTAAACAGTTCATTGACTTTAATTACATCTTTCTGTGTAAATAAAGGCGGTTTACTAATCGTCCTAATGTTCTTTATAGTCAGATGCATTGATCCAGGAGGATAAAAATATTGCTGAGGCTCTATCTTCTTCAAAGGATCAGAAATATTCTGGATTACTTTACTGGATATTTCATCTGGAATAAAAACTATCGACGTCAAGCAGATTTGATCGTCGTTAGCATAGTCTTTCTGTGTTTCGACTACAGTAGTTTTACTGTCTCCTCTAGCAAACGAGCTCTCTAGCTCTTCTACTAGTGCCTTTTGTTGTAATAGATAGTCGTTGTTCATAATCTAAGTCAGTCTATTGTATTGGCGGTGGGTGTGCGCCTAGGGCGCAGAACCTGTAATATCATACTACTTATTTAAATACCGTTTTCATATCTTTGGCGGAGGGGGTGAGATTCGAACTCACGGTACCCGTAAAGGTACTTCGGTTTTCGAGACCGACCCATTCGACCACTCTGGCACCCCTCCGCCGAAGATACAAATTATGGTTTCAACAACGTATGCTTTAAAAGATATTTTAGTCGCTCACGCCCTTTACCCGTTTTTAAAAATAGCTCTTCTGCTGTGGCATCCCTTTTTGATTGAAACACCTCATAGTAGACCAGCTTCCAATCTTTAGCACTAGAAGTAAAAGATGTTTTACCTTTTATATGATCGTGTACTCTTCTTCTTAGGTTATTTGTTCTGCCAATATACTTTTTTGATAGCTTAACACTATACAAAATGTAAACATAATACATGTAATCCTCTAGCATCTCCCTACCGCTTTCCCCATGCGTGGCGGGGGCTACAGGGGCCAATACTAGCCCTGGAGCTATTTCGACAACCATGAGCCTCATAACCCAAACAAAACTACGTTCACTCAGTCATGCTAAACAACTATTTACCGACCTTACAACATTATCCTAAATAACAAAAAACTTCAACCTTTTTAGATTGAAGTTCATGTTCGGCTGATTATTGTTTTGCCTTAAGTTCTTTGATTTTTTCCTGCATTTGATTAATCACGTCTTCTAATTCACGCCTAACCTGGTCTAACACCGTCAAAGCAGCGCTTCTCATTATTTCTAAGTCTTTAACTTTCTGAAAATATTTGCTCATTATTTGGCTACTAACAACGCTACTTCCAGTCGAGCTTTGACGAAGCATGCTTAGGGTTTGCTTTGTTAGCCTCAAATCAACACGGTAATTATCCAAGGCTTTGTCTATCTGTTCTGGCGTCAGGTTCTCTAAAGATTCCAGTTGTTTAGTCACAAAAGTAGATATATTTTCCGGTTGTGCGCTGTTTTGCAACTCTGACGAGGCGGGACTAATTCTTTCTCTATTTAGCATGGTTTTATGAATTATTTATTTGAAGTACTAGGTTGATAGATTCTTCCACTGCTGTTCAAAAAGAAATTTCTGTGTCTGAGCTAAACCAGAATCTTCTATAATAATACCCATCGGTATTTTATCTTTTGTTACGGAGATAAGGGCAGTTTTCTTGTCATAGATAATAATATACGTTGGCGAGCCTTTTTTCTGGCTCAACCAACGACGCTCATCCAATCCTAGTGGTTCGCCCCCTTCTCCCAGGGCGATTATTTTCACACTTATTTTTCTCTTAATCCTTTCCTTGCTGAAATTTGGGAAATCATAGTAGAGATAGCTACGTATATTAAAGGATGAGTAAACACAATATTTTTTTTGAGAAACAGACGACATTGTATCAAGTACATCAGTTAAAATTGTTTTTATCCCGGAGTGACCTTCATAAAATTTAACCACCGGCTTGTCGTCTTGTTTTTCATAAATCGACTTCAACTCAGGAATAAGGTCTTTCAGCTCTTTTTTTGACTCGTCTAGTTCTTGCTGTTTAGTGTCGTGTAGTTGTTTTAGTTTTTCCGGGTCTTCAGCTACAAAATATTGGTGCTTATCTTGATGGTAGTACGAAACCAGCCCTCGCTGACGCAAAGACTTAAGAATATCATAGGTAGTGCCTCGATTAACTTTAGCAGCAGTGGCTATTTTTCTGACAGATGAGGGACCTTGTTGTAATAATGCAAGATAGACACTTATCTCTTTATCACTAAAGCCAAATTTCTGTAGATTGCGTTCTATGGTCATACTTTTTTATTGAGCCATTCTTTTAATACCCGCTCATAAACTTCCGGCGTAGAGATGTCATACCATTTACCGGAGAAGGGGTAGCCGGATAGTTTACTTTGCTTGGCTAGTCTGGGCAAAACATCTTTTTCTAAACTCGATGGAGTATGTTCTGGTAAATAATTAAAAATTTCCGGCTCTGCAATAAATATTCCAGCGCTAACCAGGCCCAAGTAGTCTGGCTGTGTCGGCTTTTCAACAAAATCAACAATCTTATTACCCTTGAGCTTAACAACACCATAGTCGGATGGATTATCAGCAGCGGTTAAGGCCGCACTCAACACAGGTGTAACCTCTTTATGAAAATGCATTAATTCCCTTAGCTCAATATCAGCCAAGACATCACTATAATAAAGAAGGAAGGTTTCCTTGATTTTGTCTTTAGCAGTACGTAAGGCCCCGGCAGTACCTGCATTGGCTGGTTCTTTGAGATATGTGATAGTAACTCCAAACTTTGATCCATTACCAAAGTACTCTGTAATCTTCTGACCTAATTTTTGATCGATAATAATATAAAGATCAGTAATCCCGCTACCACGAATCATCTCTATAACATGTTGAAGTATTGGTCGTCCCTTGACCGGTATCATTGACTTAGGCATTTCATACGTAAAGGGGCGCATCTTCACTCCCTCGCCTCCAGCTAATATCAAGGCATTGCAAATCTTTGGACCTAAGTATTGGCTTAAAATATATTCAATCGCATGAGAACGATTGCGTATCTTTTCTCCATCAATAATACAGTCAAGTTGGGGTAATATGTCCTGGCGTAAGGTAATTGTTAGTCTACTCCGACTTTTTTTATTCATATTATGGTTATACTTGTTCTGTGGGTATATTAGCATGGATTTTACCATAGATAAAGACAGTAATATTTCTCACGGCTTGACTAAAAACTCTAATTATTATTCTAAGGCTTAGCAAGATGTCCATGCTAAGCAACCGGGGGTCTGGGGGAAATCTGAGCATCAAGTCATGCAATGCAAGGTAGTAATGCTAATGAGAGCGAATATTTCCCCCAGGATTTCTTTTATTCTACTTTTCTTTCTAAAAGAAAAGTAGCAAAAAGTTGACAAATATTCTAATATTGGTTTTAGCCTAGATGTTGCTAAGTAAACACAAACCCCGCAACAATACTAGTATTAAATATATACTATCGACTATTTAATCGTTTATTACAACCCAACCTACAATATTTTATGTAATATTGGAATTGTACGGGGTTCTTTACAGTGGCTTAAGATAATGGTTCTTCCTTTTATTTATTATCACTGTGGTTCTTTGATAGTGACCCTTTGTAAAGAAAAGACTCCCGTCCTCCGAGAGTCTTTTCATAGTTCACGTAGTCTGTATTGTTTTCAGATTCAATCCATAACACTGGGCATTGGCCTATTCCGGCATTCGTCGGGACAAGCTTTCCACTATACTAGCATGATGAGAATTAACTATGTTGTCAAATCTTTTCACTTTACTTCAATTCACATTACCCGGCACCGGCCTACTTTCCCACACCTATTCAGGCAAGTATCATCGGCGCAGATGAGCTTAACGACCGAGTTCGGAATGGAGTCGGGTGTGACCTCATCGCTTGAGACACCGGGAAATGTGAATTGAAATATAGCTTATTAGAGCTTAATAGAATAGATAAGGTGCCTGTCCCGGCGTATGCCGGGATAACCCAGTCACTTGGAACACCCAGAACTCTGAATTGAATTTACTTGGTATTGCATTATTACATGCAATTCTAAAAGGCAGCTTGTGTTGGCGACAATAAAAACACGATACCAACGAAAAGCGTTACCAAAAAAACGAGCAATACTAACGTTAAACTAGCTTTATATTTCTTTACCATACATTAATTATATACAATTTGTATTTTGCGATCAATCAGAGTAAATCGGGAAACGATTTATTAGTACTCCTCGGCTGAAACCCTTACGGGCCTTACACCTGGAGCCTATCAACCAAGTAATCTCCTTGGAATCTATGATGTCTTATCTTGGAGGAGGCTTCACGCTTAGATGCTTTCAGCGTTTATCCTGGCCGAACGTAGCTACCGAGCTTATGCCTGTGGTCAGACAGCTCGTACACTAGAGGTTCGTTCTTCTCGGTCCTCTCGTACTAGAGAAGAATCTCTGGTCAAACATCCAACGCCCATGACAGATAGGAGACCGAACTGTCTCACGACGTTCTGAACCCAGCTCGCGTACCGCTTTAATTGGCGAACAGCCAAACCCTTGGGAGCTTCTTCACCCCCAGGATGCGATGAGCCGACATCGAGGTGCCAAACAGCGCCGTCGCTGTGGACGCTTGGGCGCTATAAGCCTGTTATCCCCGGAGTAACTTTTATCCGTTGAGCTTCCGCCGTCCTATTACGCACGGTCGGATCACTAAGTTCTACTTTCGTAACTGCTTGGGTTGCAGCCCTTGCAGTAAAGCTGGCTTGTGCCTTTACACGACGCATCCCGTTTCCATCGGGACTTAGCCAACCTTTGTAAACGCCTCCGTTACCTTTTGGGAGGCGACCGCCCCAGTCAAACTACCCACCAGACACTGTCCCCCTACCTCTTTAAGGTAGAAGGTTAGATATAACATTGAACAAGGGTGGTATCTCACTGGCGACTCACCCTGGGCTAGCGCCCAGAGATCAAAGTCTCCCACCTATGCTCAAACAAATCCAGCGTTATATCAATATCAAGTTGTAGTAAAGCTTCACGGGGTCTTTTCGTCTAGTCATGGGTAACCGGCATCTTTACCGGTCTTGCAATTTCACCGAGTCCCTCGTTGAGACAGTTTCCAAGTCGTTATGCCATTCGTGCAGGTCGGAACTTACCCGACAAGGAATTTCGCTACCTTAGGACGGTTATAGTTACCGCCGGCGTTCATCAGCGCTTAGCATCGAAGCTCTCACTCCTCAGCTTAACGTTCTGACACTGGCCAGGCATCAGCCCCTATACATCACCTTACGGTTTAGCAGGGACCTGTGTTTTTGGTAAACAGTCGCTTGGAATCATTCGCTGCGTCCTCCTTCGCTCCTCACCCCGTTCGGAGCTACGAAAGACATGACCCCTAGTACTACAATCTTAATACTATGAGGACACGTTCTCCGAAGCTCTTTGCGGAGCAAAGAGCGAAGGAGGAAGGCCTTATCCCGAAGTTACGGCCGCTGTTTTGCCGAGTTCCTAAACGAGGGTTCTCTCGTACACCTTACCTCACCAGTGAGGTTACCCGCCTGTGTCGGTTTGCGGTACGGATTCCTAATGACACGCGCTCTTTTCCTTTTCTTGGCGCTTGGATTACCTGAGTCGAGTCCGCCTAGACTTCATCTTCTCACCCACCTTTTTACAAAAGTGGAGGAACGGATATAACCAAGAATCCGCTCAGACTCACCTCACGCGTCGGAAAAAAACAATCATTAGGAAGGGCTGGAATATTAACCAGCTGTCCATCGCCTACGCCTTTCAGCTTTGGCTTAGGACCGCCTAACCCTGGGTCGATTTACGTTGCCCAGGAAACCTTGGGTTTCCGGTGTCCGGGGTTCTCACCCGGATTTTTGCTACTTATACCAACATTCTCACTTCCATGCTCTCCACCGTTCCTCACGAAACGACTTCAACGAACATGGAACGCTCCCCTACCCCATGTACCGATCGCTCGCAAAGCGAGCTCTGGTACATGGTCACGTCTTCGGCATTCGATTTAGCCCCGCAAATTTTCGGCGCAGAACAACTTGACTAGTGAGCTATTACGCTTTCTTTAAAGGATGGCTGCTTCTAAGCCAACCTCCTAGTTGTCCAAGTCGTTTCACCACCTTTCACACTTAATCGAAATTTAGGGGCCTTAGACGGTGATCCGGGCTGTTTCCCTTTCGACACATGGAGCTTAGCCCCCACTGTCTGACTCTGGTGTTTCCTGACTCCGCATTCGGAGTTTGGTTGGATACAGTAGGTAAAACCATCCGCATCCATTCAGTAGCTCTACCTCGGAGTAGGCAATACACCAGGCTAGCCCTAAAGCTATTTCGGGGAGAACCAGCTATTGCCAGGTTCGATTAGCATTTCACCACTATCCACAGCTCATCCCCTCGTGTTGCACGGCGAGTGGGTTCGGACCTCCACGCACTGTTACATGCGCTTCATCCTGGCCATGGATAGATCACCTGGCTTCGGGTCTAGTGAGTACAATAGAAAGAGTATAGTCTCTCGCCACCAGAAGTGGCGACGAAAAACTATATCTCAAAACGCATTATTCATGCTCGCTTTCACTACGGCTTCGCCCTAATCGGGCTTAACCAAACTGTACCCAACTAACTCGTTGGTTCATTCTTCAATAGGCACGCCATAACCAGCGCTACACGCTGGAAATTCCAAATTACAATATCCAAATCCCAAATAAATCTTAAATCCAAATTTTCAAATGCTCAAATACGATTTGATTATTGAAATTTGATAAATTAGATATTATTTGATATCTGGTGTTTGGTGCTTAGAAATTCCAGTGCGCAGCACTGGCGTTGACTCCTTGTAGGCGCATGGTTTCAGATACTATTTCATTCCCCTAACCGGGGTGCTTTTCACCTTTCCCTCACGGTACTTGTTCACTATCGATCACCAAAAGTATTTAGCCTTGGGACACCCCCCACCTTTACTTTTCTTTCAGAAAAATAAAGGTGGGGGGTTGTTATAGTCGTCCCTGATTCACACAGGATTTCACGTGTCCTGTACTACTCGAGAAAATTACAATGGAGCTGAAACCCCTTTCAATTACAGGGCTATCACCTTCTTTGGCTCCGCTTTCCAACGGATTCTTCTAGGGAAGTTCCATTATTCTCTCCATCCTGAAGTATACAAGCTCCAGACATAATCACTCACTACCCCACATCAAGTAAAGGCTTGCTCCCTTGTCCCCCACCTTTATGCACATCAATGCACAAGGGTGGGGGACGCTTAATATGGTTTGGGCTTTTCCCTGTTCGCTCGCCACTACTAAGGGAATGATGTTAGTTAATTAGTGAACTAGTTAACCTGGAAAATAGTCGCGCAATGCGATCTACTAACTCAATCAACTAATTACTAATTAACTAACTATGTTTCTCTCTTTTCCTCCGGCTACTAAGATGTTTCAATTCGCCGGGTAATCCTCATACACCTATGTATTCAGTGCATGATGTCCTGATCTTCCATCAAGACGGGTTTCCCCATTCGGAAATCTCCGGATCAAAGGTTGCTTGCCACCTCTCCGAAGCTTATCGCAGGCTGCTACGTCCTTCATCGGCTTTTGGTGTCTAGGCATCCACCGTGCGCCCTTATTGTCCCGATTTACTCGGGTTAATCACAAATTTTCTAATTAATGTTGGATCTCTATTTATCTATTAAATTGTCAAGGTTCATACCATATCCACTAGGTACAAAAAAATCCGCCTCAGGCGGCGGAACATTGTTCATTAAACAATATAAGGCTATACAGTCATCCGCCTGATCGATTAAATATAAGGTTTTTTGTACTCATATTCGCTGTTTTGTGGATAAAGTGTTTATTTCTGTACTTACAGCATAGCAGGAATAAATAGGGGTGTCAAACATATAGATTAATGGTTTTTGCCTATTGTCTGACAATGTTTGGCGGGGTTGACAATTTACACAATAAATGTAGAATAGTGAATCAGCTTTGTGCTGATTTAGTACATTATAAAAGGTATGTATACCT
>JAHIZJ010000052.1 GCA_018814765.1 Patescibacteria group bacterium | reverse complement strand
GGTTCATAATGGAAAACCAGAAAACATTAAGGACGTCAGTTGTGATATGTCCCCAGCATTCATTAGAGGCGTTACAGACCATTTGCCAAATGCCAATATCACATTTGACAGGTTTCATATTATGAAAATACTCAATACTGCCGTTGATCAGGTTCGAAAACAAGAGGTCATAACGCAATCAATCCTCAAAGGTCATAAGTATATATTTTTAAAGAACGAATACAACTTAACTACTAAGCAACATGATATACGTCAGGAATTATCGATATCTAAATTAAATCTAAAATCAATTAAAGCTCTGCACATCAGAGAAAACTTTCAAGAAGTTTATAAAGCTGAAAGTTATGAGCAGTTTAAAACATTATTAAAAAAATGGTACTTCTGGGCTACGCATAGTCGCATTGAGCCGATTAAGCAAGCAGCTTACACCATCAAAAATCATTGGGATGGTGTTCTTCAATGGAAAAAATCCCATATTACTAATGGCTTGCTTGAAGGTTTAAATTCTTTAATTCAAGCGGCTAAAGCTAAAGCCAGAGGCTTTCGTAATACGCAATATTTTAAAATCATTGTCTTTTTGGTGACGGGTAATCTTAATTTTGCTCAATTCAATAAACATTACTTACCCATTTAAAACTTTAAAGAGCCCTATCTTCTTTGATCTTTTCTTCGTTTATTGTTATTTCAATATTCCCATTTAAAGTTAAGAATTTATTATATCCACGATTATTGATGCTGTCCTTTGTCAGTCGTCCGGATTTAATGCGCTGTCTTAGCTTAACAAGCCCGCGCTCTCGATTATGCGCATCTTTTTTATATCGCTGCTCTGAATAAGTAATAATTAATCTCGCGCCGTCTGAACGTGTTATATCAAAACCTTCTTGGTCTGTTGTATTCTTTGCTTTAGCTAAAATCTGTTGTTTAATTGCGGCAGATTCATTTTTAATGCGCGCGCCGATAATGAATTGATACCCTTCGGCAACCAAATGTTCAATATTGTCTTTTGATAACAACGCCGCATCGGCAACAACAATTGGCTTGCCAAAGCCATATTTTTGGCACATCTTTTCCATGACAGGCAATAACGTATGGCCTTCAAACGTGTTGCCTTCAAAAATATCATAACCAATCGGATAACCATTCTCTCCGACAAGCAACCCAAGCATTATTTGAGGATTTTGAAATTTGCCGTCTTTTGGAAATCCAATCTTTCTCAAATCGTCTTCATCCTCGGATTCAAAATACAATGTTGTCATATCGTAAAATACGACGGTGATGGAACCAAGAATATTTCTGCTGTATTCAAAGGCTATCCGCTCAACAGTATCTTTATAGCGGTCATTTAGCGCATCTAAGAAACGATAAATTCTGTCTATATCAACATTAACTCCCTGATACCGGTATAAATAATCAACCGTTTTTAACTTGCTCACAGGATGCGCTAACCGCGCAACAACAATATGACGAAATAGGCTTTCTTTAATAACATTAAAGCCTATTCGATCGAATAATGTTCCAAGAATGAGCTCGGGGCCGATAACGCGTATTTGTCCGTTAGAAAGTTGCCGCAAAAACTGCTTAATGGCTTGACTCGTATAAATAAATTGCTGCGCTTTTTTAATAAAATTGCTAATCTCATCACCATTGATTGATGAGCCAATTGTTTTAACAACTTTATACCCCGCAGATTTATCAATAATTTGCACACTAACAGTTCCGCTTTTATTTTTCTTTTTTCTAATAAACATGATGTTATTTTACCAGCGGGACACCCATTTTAAAACTGTTTTTTTTAAGTCAGCGACGACAATGTTTTATCAAAAAACGCTATTTCTAAAAAGTGCGGAAGTCAGGAATGTATTTGACCGGGTTGTTTCGACAATAGCTGTATCTGTTCAGTGTCTGCGGGTCGTATGGGGCTTGGACTATGGAGTCGGGACTAATAAACCTGCCAAGGTCTGGGTCATAATATCTGGCTGAGTAGTAATAGAGTCCGGTGCTTGCGTCGAGTTCTTTGCCGGTGAATTTGTAATCGGTGATGTTTGAGCCGGCTTGCCCGCCAGCGCTTTGTGGCGTGGTTTCTTTGGATGTTAAACCGAAGGGTGT
>JAHIZJ010000051.1 GCA_018814765.1 Patescibacteria group bacterium | reverse complement strand
TGCCACACAAACCTTAAAAAAAGAACCAGCCGTATTGCCTGATATTACTCTCAAAGAAGTTAAGCATCTTCAGACAAAAGATCTTATTAATATCTACACACAGAACAAAGAAGAACAAACAGCTATTTATGAAGAGGAAAAAAAGATACTAGCCCTGGTAGGGAAGGACAATATTGATGTACGCAAAGAGTTAGCAGAAGCTATCAAGCAAAACAATCGTTCAAGGTTAATCGCCTTTTTGATTGTTTTAGCTAAAACCAAAGACCTTTTTTCTATAATCAAAGCAGACCGGGGCTTTAGACAGCATTTAAACGAGAGACATGGAATTGAAGCTGAACAACAGTTTGACAAAACACCGGAGGATCCTGTCTTTTATAGTTTGTGGCTTCAATATGTATTAAGAATGAAAGCGAAAATGCTGGAGTCGGACTCGGCTCGAGTTGGTACAAAGCTGGCTAATCTGGCTGGTCGCAAATACCTCAAGACTGCTTATATTGATTCTAATAGCGGTAGCTTTAAATGGGTGCCAATCAAGAAAGAGCAGGGTCGGTTGGTATTGGTATCATAAATTTAAATGCCAGAGCGCATAGCTCGCCGAGACTCCGCGCTCGGTGAGATAAAAGACTTGCGCTAGTTATCTAAACATAATAATATAAAAACGACGGGTAAAGTATTTAACGACTAAATATGTCAAAGCCCCGTCGCCCGATAGGGGAAATTCCCCTTGTTTTTATTTCTAACTCAACTTACCAACATAAGCCGCTTTTTAATAATATTAGGAATGCAGCATTGTTAATGGGGATTATTAAAGAGTATGAACGCAGAAATTACTTTCATATAGAGACGTTTTGTGTAATGCCAGATCACTACCATATCCTTTTAAGAATCTTATCAAATAAATCATTATCCCAAATTATCTACTCAATTAATTCATATTTTGCTTATCGACATCGAAAACAGTTTGGAATTGTCCGCATTTGGTCAAGAAATACTTGGGATGTTTGGATAAGGTCTGAGGAGATGTATTGGCAAAAAGTTGCCTATGTTTTACTTAATCCATGGAGAGCAGGACTAGTGGGTATACCCTATTCCGACTATCCGTATTCTGACATTAGTGAGTGGAGGATGACATATGGGATTCGATTCCTTAATGATATATTTGAGCAGTATAGCAGAGGTATGGAATAAATGGGCTGCCTTTTATCTCATCGAGTTGGCGTTCCTCGAGAACGGAGTCTCGAGTAACTGACACAGAGACTTTTGGTTTATCGAGTTGCCCAATACTTCTCTTAACTTCATTAAGTTTACGATCTCCACAACTCACTGAGTATTTGACCCTACAAACAGTTCACCGAGTCTCCGCGTTCGGTGAGAATTACGTTCAATTAAAATGTCAATAGAAATACCAGAGCACGGAGACTCTGGTAGCTAGCACGGAGACTCCGACAGCTTTTATAAGATGAAAATTTTATTGCAAGAATATAGAAAAACAGATAAAATATAATTATGAAAATAAATAAGAAGTGGCTTGAACTAGCCCATGATAAAAATGTTTATCTTCACCCAACGGCATTGTATTGGCTATCTGCTCAACACGGCAGTCAGATGATGGGTATAAAAGATAATGTGGTTGGTTGTTGGTATAAGGACCACACGTTTAGTTATATGACGATGGAAAATGGGTTATTAGCACCTGGTAAAGTTATTTTGAAAAGATTAACCCAAAGTGATAAATTGTTGAGAAAGATAGAAGAGGTGAATAAAAAAGAGGTGCCTATTATGTTACGAGCAGCCACGAAACTATCGGGTGATAAATTAGCGGGTCTGTCTGGTACGAAACTATTAAGTCTCTGGAATGACTGGCTAGAAAAGTTTATTTCCATGATGCGTTATAGTGTTTTAGCTACTGTTATGGAAATGGAAGAACCATTATTAAGCAATGCTGTAGAAAATATTCTAGTAAAGAAATTGGGCAAAAATAATGATAAAACAGGAGAGTATTTTCAGATATTATCGTCCTCACCCAGAAAGACCGTTGCCCTAAGCGAGGAGATTGATTTACTAAAGCTAAGAACCATACAGCTAAAAGAAAAACTATCAGAGAAAGCAATTGAAAAGCATTTAAGAAAGTATGCCTGGATTGGTTACGGCTATAATGGTCCAGAATGGCGTGTTAATGATATTAAACAGAGGCTAAATATATTACCTAGACAAATCACGGCGGTTCTTGATTTGGCTAGAGAGAAAAGAGAAGCCGGGAGAAAGCTACAAAAGAGACAAAGTCAGATAGAAAAGGAGCTTAAACTCAATGTAGCAGAAAGGAGGCTGGTTCACACCATTAGAACGTTAGCCTTCTGGAAATTTGAAAGAAAGTTCTTAAACCAGAAGGCACATTTACTAATGGAAGATTTTATACGTGAGGTTGCTAAGCGAAACCATCTTTCAAAGATACAAGCATGTATGATTGCACCCAATGAATTGAAAGATGCCTTACTAAAAGAAAATATAAAACCAGATTTAATGAACGAACGGATCAAGGAATCTGTTGTAGTTTTTAAGGGTGTAAATTATAAAGTTCTTTCTGGTAAAAGGGGTCAGAAGATTTTTCAAGAGATAAGAAAATCACTCTCTGTTGATCCCAATATTAAGGAGCTTAATGGAAATACCGCCTATCCAGGTACAGCTAAGGGGATTGTTAGGCGCGTTGATGAACCAGCTGATATGAAAAAGATGCAACAGGGAGATATATTAGTATCAACTTCGACCAATCCACAAATTGTCCCGGCCATGCAAAAAGCTGGAGCCATCGTAACCGATTCTGGCGGGATTACCTGTCATGCGGCGATAGTCTCTCGGGAGCTGAAAGTACCCTGTGTTATAGGTACAAAGATTGCCACAAAAGTATTCAAGGATGGGGATCGGGTCGAGGTGGATGCGAGTAGGGGGATTGTGAAAAAAATCTAACCCCTTTGGATTATAAATCTTTAGATTTATCATATAGAATAAATCAGTAGTAATGCTGAGTAAAGCTTTACAGTCCATATGGCTTGTGGTATTTTGTTAGAGCAGGGAGATTGAAGGATAACTAGAATCACCAAATTTAGAAAACACACCCCATTTCATTTATATATCGACGGCGGGGTGTATTTTGTTACTTCAAGAACAGTTGATGGTGATACATTATTTAATACAAATCAGAAGAAAGAGATATTGGTGCATCGAATAAGTAGATCTGTAAACAAGTACAGAGTTTGCATATATGGGTGGGTAATATTGATGAATCATTATCATATTCTATTTAGTCTTCCGAAAGGTAAATCATTAAGTGATTTAATGCGATATATAAATGGTGGAAGCGCATATGAATTGAATAATTATGATAACAAGCCAGGTCGAAAAGTATGGTGGAACTTTTGGGATAATTGTGTTCGCGGAAATAAGGACATTTATACTAGGTTAAATTATATACATCACAATCCAGTAAAACATGGTTACGTTAAAGTGAATAAAGATTACAGACATTCAAGTTACAGTTGGTATTATAGAAATCTTGGTGTCGAATATATAAATGATCTAGAAACGAAATATCCAGTAATAGACTGTACAGCTTCTTAACATGAACCTGGATTGTAAATCTTTAGATTTACTAATGTAATCCATGATTATTAGCAGAAATTGGTAAAGCTAAAGCTTTACAGTCCAAAAGGTGGATAGTTTCTGCTGATTACCTTGACAAAATAGCTTATCTATGATACTATTACCAGTCTTTGTACATTTTTTTGTTGGTCGTATACCCACAATGTCCCGATAGGGCAAGGAGGGATGTGATGTACAATAAATCAGAAAGAGGATCAGAGGCCCAAGGAAAGTCGTGGATTGAGTGGCTAATCAAAGCGCTCTTTTCGGAGTCATATTCGGCCAGGATTGGCTGGTTGGAAGTAAGGAAAGCGCTGGCAGTATTACTGATCAGCTGTTTTCTGGGTGTGGCATTTACCATCGTTGTGCGTATCGCGACGATTCCTGGTTTTCAAACAATTTGGGGATTATAGCCTACTGTACTTGATCCCTACGAGATGAAACACTAACCAATCACAGCGCTTCATTAATTTACATGAAGCGCTTTTTCTATTCTGAAAAGCCTTGACAAAATAGCTTATCTATGATAGTATAACCGGTCTTTGTACATTCCCGCCCGCTAGGGTCAAGCCGAACACCTCACCTCGTGCTATTAACAGCTCCAGATAGCTGTTTTTTCTTTTGTCGGTAAGCAATTAACTTCTCTTCTGGGGTTGCATATTTTAAACACTTCATAAATCTTTCATTGCACC
>JAHIZJ010000050.1 GCA_018814765.1 Patescibacteria group bacterium | reverse complement strand
TACGTTCACTGGTACAATCATGAGAGATATCATTTGGGTAAAGATATGAATGGAATAACTCCCTACCGGAAGTATCTACAATATATCTATCAACACTCCCTGGAACCGGTAAAAGTGTTACCCTTGAAGGTTAACTAAACAGAGTGGTCGCTTAAGAAAGATGTAATGTGCTAGAAGCAGGTTAGTTAATATTTATAAGTTTTATAAAGTATCAATGTGCCGTGCAGTGAACCATTCAATTAATTCAGATTCACTGCACCCTGCACCTGACGAGTAATAGCGAGGAATGGTGCAGGGTGGTGGAGACGATGGGAATCGAACCCACAACCTCCTCCATGCCATGGAGGCGCGCTACCAATTGCGCCACGTCCCCGTGGTTTTGATTATACCTAAATAATATGAATATGCAACTATTTTAAAACCTTTTTAGACGGTTTGAACGGAGTAGCTGATTTCCAGGCAAGATCCCAAAGACAGCGAAAAGAATTTACTATAGGTTGGCTTTCGATTATTAATCCATGAGGATCGTCACCAAACGCAGACATCGATAGTTTATTATCAAATAAAGCAGAATCAACAGAAATTACATCTTCTTTAGGAAAGAAACGAATTTGATATCCAGGACGAATAACCTTTTTTGAATATGCCCTATCAAGAGGAGTATCAGAAAGTAAATCATAAACACGCGGTTTTTTTGTACTGGAAACCTTCATAAATAATTCATATAAATCTTTATGCTTCGCGTCTATTGCAGCGATCGAACCCCAGTATCGAATTTCTTTACTTGCATAAACCTCATTGTAAATAGTATAAAGTCCTTCTTCGCCTTCATAAAATCTAATCTTGGGTTTTTCATGACGGCTATTATCAATAGCCTCTAAAAGAGGGAGTACGGTTTTTAAGGCGCGTTCTTGTTTAGCAATCAGCCCAAAGAGCTTTTTCGGACCCTCGGCTCCATAGAGGGTGCGCTTTCCACGCGTTACACTATTTATCAACCCCTTAACAATTAAAGAATCAAGAATCAAATAGACGGTGGGCCTTTTTAGGGTGGCCTTTTTTGCGATGCTAGATACTGTATCTTGACCCAACTCTAAACAAGCCAGATAAACAGCTGATTCTTTTTCATTAAGGCCGATAGATTTTAAGGCTTGGGCAGGGTTCACGATATTAATTCAAAATTAATAATTTAGAATTAAAAACTATTTAACACATTAAGTATATCAGTTAATGAATAAAGTGTCAATAATATTGACAACAAAAGCACTAAAACACGAATAAAGCCTGTAAATAAGCGCAAAATAACATATATTTAGTCAGAACGATTGACACAAAAGCCTATGGGGTATATAATGCTCCGTTAGACTAGAAAGTCTGGCAAATGTTCATTGGCAATTTAGCCGAGGTTCCCTACAAAAGAGGGGGTTTTGTCATGTTAATCAATGTGGCTGATGTATTGGATCGGACTGGCGGCAAGGGCGTTCTCTTCCTGCGTCACGGTAAGTATGAGTCGAGGCACGCTGTTGCACTTTGCGACGGTGATGTCTATGAGATGCTAGCTCGAAACTACAGCCGACGTATTCCGGATTCGTTCTTTCCCTTGAGTGACGATGGAATCAGAGCAAGTAAGCATCAGGGATGCCGGATGAGGGAACTGGGAATAATTCCGCGGGAGATTGTGGCTTCGAAGAATGGACGCGGACCGCACACCGGTATCTGTATCGCTCAGGGGATTGCCGAGCAACCGGTCTTTGCCGAAACACCGGGCTTTGATTGTCAGGTAGAGATCAAAGCGGTGACTGGTGGAGACTGCACATTCATTCCGGTTAAGCATGATATCCGCGTCGACTATCCCGAGTACCGTTATGAAGGTCTGACTGAACTACTTCGTGAACTGGACACCCGGGTAACCCCGCAATGGCTCAATGGCCAGCATCGGAATCTCTGTACGGAGGATGCACTCAACTTCAAAACCAGAAGCGAAGGACTGGTTGGAGATCTCATCACCCGTAAGTTCACAGTGGTGACCTCACACTACGAGCAGGTCTGTCTGCTTCACGCCTTATTCGTTGTACGGCAGGATCTCGGTAGCGTCAGTGAAGATTGGTCGCCGACCTACAACCAGGGCGTCCTGATCGTTGAAGGATCTCGTGATTGGTTTGGGTTCGATGTCAATCCCGACCTAACACTGATGGGTGAAGTGGACCTCGACGTCATCTTCAGCGAATGATCTTTCCGGGGTGCTGATTGGGCTTTAGCCTGATGAGCACCCCACCTTTCTTTTGCTTATAACAAACGTTGTAAACAGAAAAGAGGTTAAATATCAATCATATGAACAAGTTATTAAAAGGCATGGGCACTAGCCCAGGTAAAGCTAAAGGTAAAGTTAAAATTATTTCTGATGCTCAGGGTGAGGTGGACTTTAATGAGGGCGATATTTTAGTAACCCGCATTACTGACCCAACAATGATAATGATGATGTCTAAAGCCGGAGCGATTGTTTGCGAGATAGGCGGGATCACGTCTCACCCATCGATTGTCAGTCGCGAAATGGGTATTCCATGTGTTGTTAGTGTGGCAGATGCTACCAAGGTGTTAAAAGATGGTATGGAGGTTGAGATTAATGGTGCCAGAGGTACTGTAACAATTATTGATCAGACTGATAAAACAAAACAGTATCCTAAGTGGATTGACGATTATGCTCGCTCAGTTCACCGATATTATCAAGGAATAGATTTTCGAACATTCGAACCATTTGATGTTGTTCACTTCCATCCTTTATATAGTGAATTGTGGATAGAAAGACTAGCCAAATTGGTAAAAAAATTCCGTATACAGGGTCACCCTATGAAAGATGCAATTAATCATTTTCCAATCCCTTCTTCGATTAGGGCTATATTGTGTTTTATGGTACACCACATGGAAAATTGTAGACGCCAAAGTCTAAAATTTAATCAAGCGGGCTACAAAGAAGTTATGGATTTCTTAGTAGAAGCGTTGAACATACAGACGAATGAGGACAAGTTTGCTCTCAAGAAAAGTATCGGACACAGCGCTGAACAAGTACAAGAATTGTCGGAGCAAATACCCTGGCAAGCCGGCAGTCCAGAAATTTCGTATCAGCTGGGACAATTATATTTAGCTTGCTCTGGTTTAGTCAATGGCTTGATGAATGACTGGTGTACCGATAACGGTATAGAAGTTTGGGGGCCATATGATGTATCAAAGAAATATGGGGCTGGCAGTATACTGGTTGTTCGTGAATTCCCAAACCTAAAACCAGAGTCGCTTTGGCTACACACCAAAAATTATACATATCGTAGAATCCTAATCTATACGATATACAAAGACGTGGATTTAAATATTCAATATATTGGCTGTCATACTATTTTCAAAGGTGATTTAAAAAAAGGTTTGATTAAATATGCAGTTATTGCTGATGGCAAACCAATAACGGATTCAAACGAACTGGACGGAATAATTGAAATGTATTTAAAAACTGCCGAAAAACAATATAAGGTTACCAGGCAATTAAACTTTGAAGAGTTAAAGCAAAAAGCTTTGGAACAAGAGCACTATCAGCTATTTAACCTTTTTAAATTAGTGGGTGAAGATTGGCGACCTAACGATGAAATAAAAGAACGTGTACGGAACCAACCATTAGTAAAAGAAATGTACCCTCTAACATACCCGGATGATATTTCCCTGGAGGAGATATCGAAAATATTTGGTATAGATAGTTTGAAGTGTTTGTACAATTAGCAGTCAGGCTTGACTAAGCGCAGGGCTTTGATATGATAATGTCCGAAAGGTATTTTTTTTCAGGTTCTTTCTGAATAGGGGGATGCAATGTCAGGTAATGCGTCAGTCGAAGAACGATTGAAAAAAAGTAGTAGTTGATCAACTGGGAGTGGCGCCAGAAACAGTCTTACGTAACGCTCATTTCAGTAATGATCTGGGCGCTGATTCTCTTGATGGAGTAGAGCTAGCCATGGCGGTTGAAGACGAGTTCGGTATTGAGATCCCTGATGAAGACGCGGAGAAGGCCACTACCTTTGGACTGATGGTAAATCTCGTCGAGAAAAAACTGGTTTCGAAGCCTAGTTAAGGAGGCATGGACTTCAGCACAACGTCAGCACTTTAGCACTTTCCTTGGTCTTCCCGGGAAGGTGTTTTTTATTATAGACATTTTTATACACCTGTTCTACAATAAAGAGACCTAAATAAATAATACAAGGGGAAATAACTATGGCAGAGGTAATATTAACAGACCAGAACTTTGAGCAGGAAGTCCTAAAAGAGGAGAGCCTGCCAGTTTTAGTAGACTTCTGGGCTACTTGGTGCGGACCCTGTAAGGCTCTAGCTCCAATCATTGAAGAGCTAGCTAACGAAAACAACGGTAAGGTAAAAGTGGGTAAGCTGGAAGTTGACCAAAATCCTATCACAGCGGGTCAGTTCAGTGTTATGAGTATTCCCACAATTGGAATATTCGTAAAGGGTGAGATGAAAAAACAAATGGTAGGCTTACAGTCAAAGGATAAAATTACCAGCGAGCTGAAAGAGTTTGTAAAATAGATGCAAAGACAATAGTCCGTGATTGAACTAATGGTTTTTTTGGCTGTAGAAAGTATCCAGCAATAAAAAATATGAAAATATCACAACGCGGTAGCCATGTAAAAGAATCACCCCTAAGAGTGCTAGCAGTACTAGCCAGTCAAGTAGAGGACAAGGGTAAAAAAGTATATAGACTTAATGTGGGCGAACCAGATGATTACCCGCCTGGTAGAGTTTTTGATGCGTTGACATTATTCAAAAAGCAAAAGATAAAATATGCTCCAGCTGTCGGCCTCCCGGAACTTATAGAAGCGTGGCAGTCATTTTATAAAGACGTTGGTATAAATGTAAACAGCAATGAACTGGTTGTGACAAGTGGAGCGAGTGAGGCTTTGATTTTTGCTCTGGCTGCCTTAGCTGATGCTAACGATGAAGTGATTGTTTTCGAACCGTATTATGCTAATTATACATCCTTGGCTACACTATTGGGTGTTAAACTGGTACCATTAAAATTTAAAAAAGATGGACAGGGTTATAAGTTGCCCAGCCGGAACGATATTGAAGATAAAATTACTGATCGCACGAAAGCAATATTGTTTGACAACCCGTCTAACCCCAGCGGTTATCATTATTCCACAGAAGACTTAAAAACCTTGGGAGAGCTGGCCATCAAACATGGTATTACATTAATAGGAGATGAGGTCTATCGTGGAATTGCTTTTGAGGGTTCTTCGAAAAGTTTATTAACCTTGCCTGGATATAAGGACAACGTAGTAATAGTTGATAGTGTTTCCAAGCGCTTTAATCTCTGCGGTCTAAGAATCGGTTGTTTAGTCTGTCGAGACCAAAAGCTCATTGCCGCTGTCAGGAGGTTTGCCCAAGGTAGGATGGCTATTTCAGTCGTTGATCAAAAAGTAGCCGTGGAAACTCTTAATAACAGTCTTGAGCATACGCAGAACTTAGTTCAGATATACCAAAAGAGGCGTCAAGTATTAATAGACAATCTGGGCGGGCTTAAGGAAATAGAAATTTCTATTCCTGCCGGTACGTTTTATAGTTTTATACGTCTGCCCGGAAAAAGCAGCGATGAGTTTGCTCGCTGGTTGCTGACAGACTATTCTCATGATAATCAAACAGTGGCTGTAGCGCCAGGAGGCGGATTTTATTTGAACCCTCAAGACGGACAGGAAGAGTTTAGAATTGCATTGGTTTTAAAAAGCGACGAGCTTCAAATAGCTCTAGGTATTTTACGAAAAGCTATTCAGGAATTTGTTAATAAATAAGTATAATAATATGACAAAAGCGAATCCATTCCAAAACGCTATAAAGCAGCTGGACAGAGCAGCCAAAGAAATAAATTTAAATCCTGATGTTTTGGCTATTTTAAAAACTCCAAAACGCATATTACAGGTTTCGATCCCTGTTGTTATGGACAATGATCGGGTCAAGGTCTTTCATGGCTATCGTGTACAGCATAATGATTCACGCGGTCCGACTAAGGGCGGGATTCGTTATCATCCAGAAGCTGACATAAGTGAAGTGAAGGCCTTAGCCATGTTGATGACCTGGAAGTGTTCTTTGATGGACATTCCCTATGGTGGCGCTAAGGGTGGAATTGTAGTGGACCCAAAGAAGCTTAGTCATGGAGAGCTTGAACGTTTGACTCGTGGCTATGTCCGTAGTTTGAATGGGTTTATCGGACCCAACTTGGACATACCCGCTCCGGATGTTTATACAAATCCACAAATTATGGCTTGGATAATGGATGAAGCTAGTCGGATGATAGGCTACAATGTTCCGGGGATTGTCACAGGAAAACCGATTGAAATTGGCGGTAGCTTAGGTCGTCAGTATGCCACAGCCCAGGGAGGAATTTATGTACTTGGTGAAGCTTGTGGTATGAAAAATGTAAAGTGTGATCGCTCCAGCCGAGTTATTATTCAGGGCTTTGGAAACGCTGGTAGCTTCACCGCCAAAATATTGCACAAAATGAAATTCAAGATAGTCGGGTTGTCAGATTCTCAGGGAGCAATATATGATGCAAAAGGTTTTGACCCAAATAAGGTTGAGCTCTATAAAAAAGAGACCGGTTCAGTGGTTGGGTATAAAGGATCCAAGGTTTTGTCTAATGCCAAACTATTGGAACAGCCTTGTGACATTCTAGTACCGGCCGCATTGGACAATCAGATAACCAGCCGAAATGCCAATCGTATAAAAGCGAAAATCATTCTGGAACTGGCCAACGGAGCTATTACTCCGGAGGCAGATGATAGACTGAATAAAAAGAAAGTTCTGGTTATTCCGGATATCCTTTCTAACGCTGGTGGTGTGACTGTTTCCTACTTCGAGTGGGTTCAAAATATGCAGCAGCTTTATTGGGAAGAGGAAGAAGTGTTGTCTCGGTTGCAAAAGGTAATGAGGCTGTCATTCAAAAAGACGCAAGAAACCGCCGAGCTCCATAAAGTAGATCTAAGAATCGGCTCATATATACTTGCAGTCAGCCGTGTGGCTGAAGCGGTCAAACTTAGAGGCTATTAGCTCTTTTAATATAAACGAAAAGACGTGGGTGGGTCGAAAGACCCACCTGTGTTTTTTATTAGATCAGTCGGGTAATATAGAGAGTATAGGCGTGAACGGTTCTTCAGTAAAACCATCGGATGTCCTCACTCGGCGAGAGAGCCCGACTATCCCGTTATTCGACGGGATTCCGCCTTCTTTTAAATTTGGCGGGAAAGTCGGTTAGAAGACAGGGAAGAAAAGTACCAGCCTGTCTTCCTAGCCACTTTAGTGGCGTTGGATTATCACCGAGACTCCATGCTCCTCCTATAGCTCACCGAGTCTCCGTGCTCGGTGAAGTTTATACTACCAGAGCGCACCTGTCCTGAGCCAGGTCGAAGGAGAGACTCTGGTGGCTGTTTGAAGAGGTAACATTTTAACGAAAGTGTGGGGGTTCAGTCGAGAAACAAAATAAGACCTGCTTTTTTCTTTAGGTTGAGCTATACTACAAGTGATGATTCAACCAACCAGACGAGAGGAAAATATATTGTTACGACAAGGCTATAAAAATATAGCCGGACTTGACGAAGCCGGTCGAGGGGCATGGGCCGGACCGATTGTAGCCGCAGCAGTTATTTTACCACATGAATTTTCTCTACCTGGTTTACGCGATTCGAAGTTACTATCGTCTGGTCAGAGGGCCAAGCTGTTCACCCAAATTGTTAAACAAGCTGTTGGCTGGAGCGTGGGAGTTATCAGTCAGCAAGTCATAGATAAGGTTGGTATTAGTAAGTCAAATATAGAAGCGTTTCTTCAGGCGATAAAACAATTGCCTGTGTCACCTGATTATCTTTTAGTCGATGCTATTAAGTTTAATCATACCACCCCAAGAAAATTTATTGTCCGCGGAGATCAGAAAAGCGTTTCAATTGCTGCTGCTTCGATTGTAGCCAAGGTCACTAGAGACAATTTATTATGTCAGGAGCATGTCTGTCATCCTGAATATCATTTTCATAAACATAAAGGTTACGGAACCAAGATACATCAAAGCATGTTGGCAAAGTATGGCGTGAGTGATTATCATCGTAAGAGCTTCTCACCGGTCAAGAAATTGATTGCTTGATTTAGTCTTTTTTGGTATAGTAAAAATGTAAAATAAAATATATGGTTGAACGAGTTGCGAGTGGCAATGAGCTGCTCGACCCACAAAAAATCATTCAAAAGGCCGGCGTTAGTTACAGTATGAAAGTGGCTGATTTTGGTTGTGGCGGAAGCGGCATATTTTCTCTCCAAGCTGCCAAAGCTGTGGGTGACAAGGGAATTGTTTACGCTGTTGATATTTTAAAATCAGTTCTAGCAAGCGTTTTAAGCAAAGCCAGAATGCAGGGTATTAACAATGTAAAGACAGTCTGGTCAAATTTGGAGATATTTAAAGCAACAAAAATTCCAGATAATAACTTAGATTGTGGCCTTTTAATCAATACTCTATTTCAGTCAAAGAGACAAAAAGAAATGCTTCAGGAAGTGAAACGCATGATTAAGCGAGAGGGCATGATGCTGATAGTTGACTGGAAGCCCCAAGGAGCACCATTCGGACCGCTGGAAACAGATCGTGTATCAGCAGAGAAAATAGAAGCAATAGCCAGAGATTTGGGCTTTCAACTACTCGAGTCATTTGAAGCAGGGCCATATCATTATGGGCTCTTATTCACAAACCCAACGCCTTAGCATTTAGGCTAAGGTTAAGTAAAAAGACGGCTTTTCCACTCATTGGTAACAGGGAGATTAAGCCTTTTTTATTATGGGTAAAACCAGACAAAAGATCGGCCGATGGGGAGAGAAAACCGCGGCAAAATATCTTGAGAAACATGGTTATATCATTGTTGCAACTAACGAAAATCTTAAGGGAGGTGAGCTGGACCTAGTTTGCAAGAAGAATGATAAAATTATTTTCGTTGAAGTTAGGACAAAAACAGGTTATTTGTTTGGTACGGGAGAGGAGTCAATAACACCAAAAAAAGCGCTAAAATTAGCTACTTTATCGCATGAATATTTAGAAGAAAAGGAATATTTATACGATGATTTTCAGGTTGATTTAGTAGTAGTAGAAGCAATAAAACGAAGTGGTGAAGTGAGAATAAGACACCTGAAAAATGTAGTAGATGAGATTGACGAAGATTTGCTTGACGACGTCTAAATGAACCTGTAAGATAGAGAACTGTAAAAAACCCAATAATTAACATAGATTAACAATGGTCCGAATGAATTTTTTAGACATTGAAAAGAAAGACACAAAGACAAGAACGAGAGCAGTATTCGTTCTTTTATTAATGTTTAGTTTAGTACTCCTACCGTTAGCTCCCGGATTAGCGCAAGCTGACAATGAATTGCCTTATCCTGCCCCAACACTTCTAACACCGGAAAATGGATCTACGACCGAGATTACTAAGCCAGTAATTACGGGCTTGAGTAAGAATGATTCCAGAGTGAAGATTTTCATTGATGATCAGCTCAATGGCCAATTCCAAGTAACTAATCATTCATCTGGTACTGCAAATTTTGTGTATGAGCCATTCCTAGATCTTAAACCAGGTTGGCATGATATTTATGCAACGGCTGTAGACACGGTTGGTAAAACTAGTCCCCAGTCAAATGTGATCAAAGTTTTAGTGGAGTATCCCATGCCTGCTCCAACGGTATATCAGCCAGTAGTAAACAAAGATACTACAGCTGGCCGTCCTTGGTTTAGAGGCTTGGCTGTAAACGATTCACTGGTGAAGGTCTATATTGATGGAATGTTAAACGGTCAGTTAGCAATTGAAAACCAAGCTTCCGGGGTGGCTGATTTTGCTTACCGAACATATTATGATATTACACCTGGAAAGCATACCATGTTTGCGGTGGCGGTTGATCCAAATGGAAAGGAAAGTAAATATTCTGAAATAATCTCGTTTGTTATTCCCGACCAAGTTTTGGTTGACGAGTCTACGGCAGAAGTTTTAGGAGAAGAGACAATCGGTGATGTCGAGGAACCTGATGAGGTAATTAGTGAAGAAGCAGAAACTGTAATTGAAGAATCGGAAGACACGTCTGAAGAAACTGAAACAACAAGCACTGAGACCGAAGAGACCATGAGTCTAGCAGATGATGTCGATGAGGAAGAGGGGGACGAAGAAACAACTGATGACGAAGAGAGCAACTGGCCTCTAGTAATCGGTCTGATGATATTGGCAATCGTTTTAATAATCCTGATTGACAACATGGTACGTAAATCACGCCGAGATGATTCCGGAAAAGACTCTTCAATGAAGTCAGATAATCACTCTTCTGATAGCGGTGGCAAGCCAGAAGCCAAGAAGCCTACACCGGATGAGCTCTTTCCACCACCACCACCTGATCTGAAATAGCTTAGATAAAAATGGACTGTTGACAAGCAGTCCATTTTGATTAAAAATAGATTTGCTAATCAATGGTGCATGCTCTTTATATAAATGGTCTTGTCTGGCAATCAAACTCACACAAACATAAAGGAGTGAAGATGAGATATTTCTGGGGGGCCTTCATTGGCATGTTAGTAGCGGTGGCAGGTTGGGTGTATTGGGTTGGATCCACATTTACAAACAGACCAACTTTTCTGGTTTGGCCGTTGGGTGCGTTCTCGTCAGTCTCACCTCTGATCGTCTTGTTATCTGATGTAGTTGTGGCAGGACTGCTTGGAATGATCATTGCAAGCACAATGTCAGTCGGGACTTTTGATAGAACGCGTTTCATTGTTTACACCACAGTGGTTGCAGTAGCTGTTGGTGCAACGGCTGTCTTGGCTAACAGACTGACTTTCATGCCGTTTGTCGTCTGGGTTATGATCGTTGCTTTAGCGATCAGGTTATGGCAAAAAAACAATCTACGAAGTTACGAAGAGCTTTTTCTTGCTGTTTTTGTTGGGCCCGGGTTAGGCGTTGGTCTTGTGTCAGGGTTGGCCGTAGGCTTGGTCGTTTCGATTTGCAGTTTCATACTCTTCGTGGTGTGCCTCGTGACTACGATGGTTGTATGGGCAGCTAAACTGAAAAATGCAAGTCCGATATAAGGAGCTATTCAAAGGCTCCTTTTTTCTTTATATTATTTAGCCTGTCGGCAAAGTACAGTATTTATTTATTACAATCTATTATGAAAGTATAAAAAATCCGGAGTGTGGTGAGTGCTACGGATTAATTAAGAGTAGAAAACGTTGGTCGAACTTCTAGTTTGTTAAGAGCTTGATCCTGGGGAATGTTAGACAATCCAGTGAACTATCTTCTGTAAACTCCTGCCTGGTTGGGCAGATCCTATCTGTTTGGATCACCTTGCCACGAGCATCGAAGAAGATGATGAAACATTCACAAGCGTATAGCCCCACCTCATTTGGTGACACCCAGCCTTTACTTAGCATGAGAAGCGATAGTTCAGGCTCATGGCCAAAGCCTATCTTGAGGCGCTCTGTCGCAAAGTCACTACATACGAATTCTCTCATAAGCCTCATCCGTTTCTCATAAGGCTGGTCGGCCAGGAGGATACCCCGTTCTGTATGAGCAGTGTACAATTCATCGCAAAAGCTTCCACGTGGCTTGTTGTTAAGCCACTTGCCGCCATCGATCGCCCACAAGCTCAATTCTCGATCCAGTCGCTTGTCTGGGTTGATTGCTTGTTTACGAGTTGTCTCCCAACACGTTAACATTGCGCCGGGGAAAGACGAGGAGTATGGGGTAACCTCGCCACCAAATCGTCCTTCAAGCATTCCGAACAGGCTACGGTAACCCAGTTTCATTCTCTGACAAGTCATTTGACCGCATGGGCTCAGTGTCGCGGTATTGAATTCTCCACCACCAAATAACGACCAACACTCGTCAAGAACTTGCCGTAGACGGTCCAGGTATTTGCAGTATTTTCTCATCCAATCGTGTCCCCCCCGTGACATATGACCTCCTTTACCTAGCTAGGCTTCGCATTTTATAACTATAAAAGAACAGTTGATTAACTTATCAAACAATTAAAAAATAGTCAAAGAAACGAGAAATCTCAGCACCATTTAATGTTGTAATTTAATAAATTTGAAGTTATTAATACAAAATATAGATAAAGATTATGTAATACTAACTTGCCAAGTTTAATATGATAGTATATACTGCCAATAGACTAGTTCATTGTTAACTGGTCTGTTTTCATAACAAGATTATTTAATTAGATAAAAAGGACTGAAGCCATGGACTCATCTATCGCCCAAGCGATTAAGCAAATTTGCGAGGAAAAGAATATTTCGACAGAATCAGTTATCGAAACGATAGAAGCTGCTTTGGCAGTGGCTTATCGTAAAGATTTTGGCAAGCCAGATCAAAATATTAAAGTAGAATTTAATTCAGAATCTGCCCAGAGTAAAGTATTTGATGTTAAAACTGTGGTAGATATAAGCTTGGAAGAGATAGAGGAAGAAGAGCAAAAGAGGCAAGCTAGAAAAGAGGCCAGAGAAGAGGAAGCTTCAACCGGCAAGAAAAAAGTCCCGACAAATGACACAGAAGAAACAAAGAAACCCAAGGACGAGGAAAAACCTGATAAGAAGGAATCAGAAGAAGAGGGAGTAGACGAGGATAAACTAGTCTATGATCCGAAAACCATGATTCCATTAATAGAGGCAAAGAAAGACAATAAGAAAATAAAAGTAGGCGATGAGATAAAGACAGAGCTATTTCCACCGGAAGCCTATGGACGTATGGCCGCACAGACCGCTAAACAGGTTATTATCCAGCGACTGAGAGAGGCAGAGAGAGAAACAGTCTTCAAAAGATACAAGGGCAGGGAAGGAGACATTATCAATGGTTCTATTCAGCGTGTTGAGGGTCGGCTGGTTTTTGTTGACCTGGGTGATGCAGCAGCGATTATGCTTCCATCAGAACGGGTGGATACGGAAAACTATCAAGCTGGTCTACGGCTGAAGTTCTATGTTGTTAGTGTCAGTCAAGCACCCAAGGGTCCGGAAATTGCAGTATCTCGTTCACACCCGGAAATGGTAAAAAGGTTATTTGAGTTCGAAGTTCCTGAGATTGCTACAGGTGCTGTTAAAATAAAATCAGTTTCTCGTGAAGCTGGCTCCAGAACAAAAATTGCGGTTGTATCAACTGAGCCAAATATTGATCCGGTAGGATCGTGCGTGGGCCAGAGAGGGACACGGGTTCAGACAGTCATTTCAGAGCTAGGCGGAGAAAAGATTGACATTGTCGAGTATGAAGAAGACCCTGTAAAATTCATTATCAATGCCCTAGCCCCTGCAAAAATTTTAAGCGTACAAATTAATGATAAAGAAAAAACCGCTCTAGCGGAGGTAAAGGAAGACCAACTGTCTTTAGCTATCGGGCGTGGCGGACAAAACGTTCGTTTGGCTGCCAAGCTGACCGGGTGGAAAATAGACATTATCAAAGAAGGCGAAACAGTGTCGGCTACTCCATCTAAAAAAGAATCCAAACCAGAGGAGGAGTCATCAGACGATAAAGAGGACGAGAATAAGGACGATAATAAGTTAGACAAACCAGCTGAAGAAAAGTCCGCCCAAGGCGGATCCGCCTCTGGCGGAAAAGACGATAAAAAGGAAGAAGATACAGACAAGGAAGACAAAGACAAAGCTATGGAGAAAAAGGACAAACCAGCTAAAAAGAAAAAAGAGCCTGAGGAGGTAGATGAAAGAAAGGAAAAAGAAAAAGAAGATATGCCAGACAGTAAGCCTGCCAAGCCAGAAGTGCCGAAAAAGGATAAATCAGCTGACACGCCAAAGGCAAAAGAAGATTCAGATAAAAAATAATTAATAGATAATAATTTTTATGTCGAATGCACTTATTTTCTCACTTATTGCCAGTATAGTAGCAATTGTCTATGGACTAATTCTGATACGTTTAGTCTTAAGAGTATCAAGCGGTAATGATCAAATGAAAAAGATTGCCCGAGCTATACAAAAGGGTGCCCAAGCTTTTTTGAACCGTCAGTACCGCACTATAGCTATTATAGCTGTGATATTGTTTGTTTTGCTCTGGGTATTTTTAAACTTCGTAACTGCCATCGGTTTCTTGGTGGGGGCGGTTTTTTCAGCTGCTGCCGGTTATATAGGCATGAACGTGTCTGTTCGTGCTAATGTCCGAACCGCTGATCAGGCTCAAAAAGGCATCAGCCAAGCTTTAAGAGTGGCCTTTCGTGGCGGTGCGGTAACTGGCCTCTTAGTTGTTGGTCTGGCCTTACTCGGCGTAGCCGGTTTTTATGCTATTACCGGTGATCTTAAAGCATTAGTGGGTTTAGGTTTTGGCGGAAGTTTGATCTCGGTTTTTGCCCGCTTAGGCGGAGGTATATATACAAAAGCAGCTGATGTGGGCGCTGATCTTGTAGGCAAGGTTGAAGCCGGTATCCCCGAAGACGATCCCAGAAATCCCGCGGTAATAGCGGACAATGTAGGAGACAATGTAGGAGACTGTGCCGGTATGGCAGCTGATTTATTCGAAACGTATGCTGTGACCGTTGTGGCCACAATGTTACTCAGCTCACTTTTATTTGTTGGTTTCGAAAATGGTGTTCTCTTACCGTTGGTTATTGGTGGCGTCTCTATAATTACATCGATCATTGGTACTTGGTTTGTACGTTTAGGTAGGGGCACGAACATTATGGGAGCTTTATACAAAGGGTTGGCGGTTAGTGGTATTTTGTCTGCCATTGCCTTTTATCCGGTAACAAAATGGCTGATGAATGACTTAGCTGAATATTCAGTTATGCAGTTATATGGTGCTGCCCTTGTTGGTCTGGTAGTAACTACAGCCATTGTTCTGATCACCGAATACTACACATCACATAAATATCCGCCTGTTCGTAGTTTGGCGAAAGCTTCAGAGACTGGACATGGTACTAATATAATTAGCGGTTTAGCTCTTTCGATGAAATCAACTACCTGGCCAGTTTTGGTTATAGTTGCTGGAATTCTGGTAGCCCATGGTTTAGCCGGGTTATATGGCATAGCCTTGGCTGTTGTGGCTATGCTGTCATTAACGGGAATTATTGTGGCGGTTGATGCTTATGGTCCCATTACTGATAATGCCGGAGGAATCGCTGAGATGTCAGGTCTGTCAGATTCAGTCAGAAAAGTTACCGATGAGCTGGATGCGGTCGGTAATACCACAAAAGCCGTGACCAAGGGTTACGCCATCGGTTCAGCCGGTTTAGCTGCTTTGGTTTTGTTCGCTTCATATATACAGGAGCTTGAAGTTAGTGACAAAGTTTTTAATTTCGGACTGGCCGAGCCCAGAGTTCTAGTTGGACTATTTATTGGTGGATTGTTGCCTTTTCTCTTTGGCGCACTTTCAATGGAAGCGGTTGGCCGAACAGCCGGAGCGGTTGTGAAGGAAGTACGAAGACAGTTTAAAGAAATTACGGGACTAATGGAAGGCAAAGCAGAAGCTGATTATGGGCGTGCGGTTGATATTGTAACCAAGTCGGCCATTAAGCAAATGATAGTACCGGCCCTAATACCGGTTGTCGTACCAATTGCCGTGGGATTTTTATTGGGACCGGTGGTGCTGGGAGGACTATTAGTCGGTAGTATTGTGACCGGAATATTTGTAGCTATTTCAATGACAACAGGCGGAGCTGCTTGGGACAATGCCAAGAAGTATATCGAGGACGGACATCATGGTGGCAAAGGTTCCTTGGCCCACGAAGCGGCAGTTACAGGGGACACGGTAGGCGATCCCTATAAGGACACTGCCGGACCGGCCATTAACCCTATGATAAAAATATTAAATATAGTTGCTTTGCTCATAGTTGCCTTGATTATTTAAGTCGATTACATGGATTATAGTTGGATTGTTAAACGTACTTTAATACAGTTCTTTAGCCGTCCTATAATGAGAATCGAAGGGAGTGAAAACATCCCGAAGAGCGGAGCCTATATAATTGCTCCAAACCACAATTGTTGGGCTGATTCACCGATAATAATCAGCGCACTATATAAAGAGATAATAAAAAGAAAATTATTCTTTATTGCTGCTAGTAGAAAGTACAAATGTTTAGGTGGCTTGCCCATTGATTGGAAAAATAAAGGCCAAGTAATTGAGACTACCCTATCTTTACTGGAAAAGGGTGAAATAGTCGGAATATTTCCTGAAGGAGGGGCTAACGAATCCAACTCTCTCTTACCTGGAAAGACCGGCCTGGCACGTTTGGTTCTATGGTCCGGTTGCCCGGTTATTCCAATAGGTGTTATCGGTACTTCAGGTCGAGGACCTATTACATCATCACTAAAAATATTTACTCCTGCTCGTTATGTAACTCTAAAGATCGGACGACCATTGCATTATGAAAAGATAAATCGCTCAGAAACTACTAGTAAAATTTTACATAATACAACTGAGCAGATAATGGAGAAGATTGCCGAATTAAGTGGTAAAAATTATAACCATGGCTTTCCCAATACTTAGACACACATTATTCCCGCTTTTTAGATGGCGCTTTCGTACAACTGGCTTGGAAAATTTACCCGCTAAGCCGCCTTTTCTGATTGTGTCTAATCATACTAGCTATTTGGACGCTCCTATGTTGAGTACAGTTTTAATTACTCATATAAATGTGCGTCCATATTTTTTAACACACGGGCACATTGCCGATAGTTTTGGAAAATCTATCAGCTATAACTGGCTGGGTATGATCCCGGTTTATAAAGACAGAAAAGCTGAATCATTATTAATAGCTGAACAAGTACTAAAAGATGAAGGGGTGGTGGGTATTTTTCCCGAGGGAACTCGTAACTACAATCAAGGCAATCTATTAAAAGGCAAGACCGGTACTGCACGATTAGCACACAAAACAGGAATTCAGATTGTTCCAGTGGGCATAATTGCGCCTCCATGTAAAACAACTAGCCAAAGCCTTAAAGCGTTCTTCTTGACAGGCCAGAACCTTGAAGTTGTTATTGGATCACCTATACAGGTAAATCAAATTGATGATCATGAAATTACTAAAGAAATATTAGACACTACCACCCGCCAGATCATGAAGTCTATAGGCGCCCTGTGTAATAAAAATTACCCCTACTAAGAATGAAGCCATATTGGTTTTTACGTTTAATAATTGGTAGAGCAGTTAAAAGATATACCAAATGTATTACCGGTATGGAAAATATTCCAGCGCAGGGGCCTTTTTTGATAGCGGTAAATCATACAGATTGGCTGGACGGCTTATACTTAATGCTCTTAATATCTGAGAAGACAAATCAAAAAATCAATATAGTGACAAAATCAAAAAATTATTATATTTGGTTTCCGGGCTTATCTATTTATGTTGATAAAAAAAACAGATCTAGAGCGATTGATTGTGCAGTTGAAAAATTGAAAAAAGGTGGAATTGTTACTTTTTTCCCTGAGGGTAGAAGGCAGACAAAAGAAGAACTGGGACAGGGCAAAACCGGTTTAGTTCGTGCTGCTCTAAGAGCTCAGGTACCTATTTTGCCTGTTGGCTTACGTTGTCCCGGCCATTGGGCTTTTCTAATATCATTAATATTGCTATTGTTTAGAAGTAAGCGACTGGAAATGCATATTGGACAGCCAATGAACTTCTCACAAGAGCTTCACCAGGATGACTCAGAAGAGCTAATTAGGCGAGCTAGCAAAAAAGTCATGTTAAAAATAGCCAAACTGGCGAATAAAAAATATATTTATTAGCAATCATATGTACGAACATTGGAACAAGCTAACAAAATATCCAAAAGAAAAAATACAAGCCCTTCAGAATAAAAAACTGAAATCATTTATTCGTCACTTTGTTCCCTACAGTCCGTATTATAGGGAACTTTTTAAAAAGTCCGATTTAAGTCCTGCGGATATAATAACAACTGATGACTTGGTCAAATTGCCTTTTACCAGTAAGGCTGATTTAGCCCCGACTGAAGAAGACCGAGCCAGGCCACGGCAGTTTATCCTACAGCCTGACGAAAAACTGATAAAAAAATATGCCACCAAGGGTCAACTGCTTAAAATCGCTTGGAGTAAAATAACGGGTCAAGACGTGCAAAGAAAGCTAGAATGGGAATTTAAACCGGTTCATACTCATTTTACTACCGGTCGTTCTGCTCTGCCGACAGCCTTTACATATTCGGCTTATGATTTGGAAATAATGAAAGAGAGTGGTGATCGTATGTTTGGTGTGATCAATGTAGATCGCAGCTTAGTAGCCATTAATGGATTTCCCTACTCACCACATTTGGCTTTTTGGCTGGCTCACTATGCTCTGGTAAAGCTTGGTATTACCAGTCTGCAAACCGGTGGTGGTAAGGTGATGGGTACGCAAAAGATTATGGATGCGATCGAAGGACTTAAGGCAGGCATAATAATTTTTATACCGGGGTACTGTTACCATGTTCTGCGTGAAGCAGTCAAAGAACAGCGTGATTTTTCAAATGTTAAACATGTTATTTTTGGTGGCGAGCGTGTTAGCCCGGGACATAGAGAAAAAGTCAAAGAGTTGTTGAAAAAACTGGGTGCACAAGATTCAAGCATATATACTACCTATGCTATGACCGAAGGGAAAACTGCCTGGATTCAATGCTGTGAAGAATCGGGTTATCATCTGTATCCTGATCTTGAATATTTTGAAGTAGTGAACAAAGAGGGCAAGAGGGTTCCTGAAGGTGAGCCGGGTGAGCTGGTTTATTCAGCCCTGGATTGGCGCGGCTCGATTGTTCTGCGCTATCGTACAGGTGACATGACACAGGGCATTGAGTATCAACCATGTCCTTACTGCGGTCGAACAGTTCCGAGGATACGGCCGGATATACAGAGAACATCAGAAATCAAGGAGTTTAACCTAACCAAGGTGAAAGGCGAGTTGGTTAATCTCAACAACTTCTTTCCGCTACTATCGGGTATAAAGGAGCTGGAAGAGTGGCAAGTGACAATTCAAAAGAAAGACAACGATCCTTATGAAGTTGACGAGCTAATTTGCGAAGTAGCAGTCAAGCCGTATGTGGATTTTGAGCAGTTCAAAACACGCTTAGAAAGAATGATTTATGGTGATGTAGGAGTAGCTGTTGCTGTTAGGCAGTGTGATCTGGATACATTGCTTAGTAAGGTGGGCATGGAGACTGAATTAAAAGACAAAAGAATAATAGATGCTCGACCAAAATAGAATGAAGAAGCTGATAAAAATAGCCATATTAATCATTGGAGCAATTATTGTAATGCTAGTGGGAGCTTTTTTGTTTGTCGGCAACAGATCGTTAACCACTACCGACGTATCAGAACTGGATTGGCAAGCTAGTCCGTTTAAAGTTTATGTAGCTCAGCCGGAGGCGGGTGATCAGTACAAGATTGTAGCTCTCTATTCTGATGGAACGGACCGGGAAGAAATAACCACGATGAGTAAGGCCAATTGGCGAGAACAGCAGGAAAAATACATGCTGGGCTATCGCTATGAAAATGGCGACTACGTTGGGAGTAATATTTCGTCGAATGGACGCTTGATGGTAACGGCTAATTTGGTGTTTTTGTGGTTTCGTCAATATAATATACACGAAGGTGAAAAGTACGAAGCACTTACCAGTAAGCTGGTTTGGCCCTACACTTGGTCATATAATCCGGAAGCTTTTTACTGGATGCCGGACAGCAAACATATCTTAGTTGAAGACAAGGGGTCAATATATATTGTGCAAGCAACCGATGGAGAGTATGCTAAGCTAATTGAAGGAAGGCTCCCTTCGCTGTATGAACCAATAAGCTGAGATAGGAGACTCGAGAGAATCATTTAACCACACATTATGACCGTACTAATCATTATAGGACTTGTGCTAATGTCAGCACTATTTTCTGGCCTGACCTTAGGATTGTTAAGTTTAAGCACTTCACATCTGCAACGAAAGATTTCTTTGGGTGATGAACGGGCCAAGAAAATTTATCAAGTACGCAGAAACGGTAATTATTTACTTTGCACTTTACTGCTGGGTAATGTAGCGGTCAACGCCGCTATATCTATTTTTCTGACCTCGATTGCTTCAGGGGTTGTTGCAATGTTTGTTGCCACCGGGCTAATCGTTGTTTTTGGTGAAATAATTCCGCAAGCCACTGTCTACAGACATGCACTTAACGTTGGTGCTAGAACGGTCTGGTTAGTAAGAATATTTCAAATAATATTGTGGCCTGTTGCTTGGCCTTTGGCCCGAGGACTTGATTGGATTTTAGGAAAAGAGCTTCCAACCATTTGGTCGAAGAAAGAGATAGAACAGCTAGTGGAATTTCATGAAGACCATCCTCAGAGCGCCATAGATGAAGACGAGGAAAGAATTATAAAAGGAGCGCTCCAATATTCAGACACAACCGCTAAGCAAGTCATGACCCAAAAAGAAAACGTTTTTGCTCTAGAGAAATCCGTTATTTTAAATGACCGCTTGCTTAGAAAAATCATGGTCAAAGGGTTTACCCGTATTCCTGTTTATAAAAATGACATTGGCAACATTATCGGCATTCTTTACACCAAGCAGTTGATCGGCGTTGATCAGGGTACGCCACTTAAAGAAGTCTTTCGAAAAAGGGAAACGGTCAAGGTTTCAGAAGACATCAAGCTTGACGCCCTACTCAATAAATTGGTAAAAAGAAGAACCCATCTGGCCTTTGTTTATAATCAGAAGGATGAGCTGGTAGGTATCGCCACGCTGGAGGACATTATTGAGGAAATTCTGAAGCGTGAGATTGTCGATGAGTATGATACACCACTACGAAAAAAAAATGTAATTCTAGTTCTTTAACAGGGAGGATATAAACATGCGGTTGAGCTCGCTGATACTACCCGGCGGATTAATGATTGAAGTAGAGGGAACGGATGGAGGAAAAGGCCGGGTTGTGGTGATTGGCGGACAGCGTATGCCGATAGCGGACTTTGTTCAGATGGTTGAGCACGTTTTTACCAGTACCGTGCTTGTTCCTGACGATCCGCGGGACAAGTTTTTGGTACGAGCCAAATCCTTTAGTAGAGTTGCGCAGATAGGAAGGAGTAAGTTGATAAGCATACCCAAAAGTTGACGGGAATAATACACCCCGTCTTTTTTTATCTGACCCAAAGAGCGTTTTATCAAAATGAATACCCGTACTTTGTAACCACGAATGTTTCATATCATAGATGGGCGTTTGATGATATTGGAAAAGCAGGGAAATTGGCTAGTGTGGTTTTTCGTGCTTGTAAATTGAAAAGATTTGATTTGATATCCTTTTGTATTCTACCAGAGTATGTCCATTTATTAGTAAAAAAACATGAGTATCATACAATAGGTGAATGCGCCCTAGAAAGGGCGCATTGTGGTGGTGGGAATGGTGTATTGTCAGTAACACCACAGAGCGGACTTTCCAGTCCGCGATGTGGAAAGGATGGACATGCTCCAACGCTGTCGGACCTTATGCAATCCATCAAGGGTACATTCTCCCGCAGCATTGGCTGTGGCCGTTTTTGGCAGCCACGTTTTTATTATCAGATAGTCAATACAGACCAGAGATTATACAATACGCAAAAATATATCAAAAACAATTATCAGAAACATGATTTGTCAAAGAAATATTCAAAATATCCGTATGTATATCTTGACAAAGACATATTGAGAGAATTATCTTAATAAAAAAAGCCGGTTGTCTAGTGACAAGCTGGCTTGGAACATCTAAGCGTTGGGTCCTCGCTCAACCGCTTTTTTGAACGCTTTCCAGAACCTAGAACGTGGAATATCCAGAAAAGCTTCTTCAGCGTCCTTGATAGCGTTAGACCTATGCTCGTCTTCTCTGTAACCACTTGGTGTGGCTGAGTCCAGATAAATGAACTCACTGTAGTAAACGTCTTTAATGCAGGGTAGCTTTTTACGAAGATAGATTTCAATCTTGTTGTCGAATTGCAAATTGATATCTTCGTGGTATTTCAAGTAGTCCTGAACAAGTGGTGGGAACAATACGTCTCTGATATACACCAGAGTGATTGGTAGATCATCCAGCTTGCTCCGAAGCAGCTCGGCGACGTCCAAAGGGATGATAACATCGGATGTATCATCTGGTGAAGGCGGCCCTTTCTTCAAAAGGACTTAATCCATCAGTTTCCGCCATGACAGGCAGTGCTAGCACGGCCAACAAAATAGACAGAACTAGGAAAATTCTCAACATCGGACTACCCTCCTTACGGGTTGGAAGCCCAGCTTATGCTAGACTATTGAACGCCATTATGAAAGAACGCTTTCATTTAACCTTATTCTGGATATTTGTCAACCAAGTGCCACTAAAGCGGACAATGTATACCCCGCTATTCGCTCTCAAGAGTAAGACCAAAGGATAAGAATATAGCTACGGCGGTAGGCAGGTTTAATCCGAGGCCTGGTTGATAGGCAGTAGTGGATTATGGATTGTAAAGCTTCAGCTTTACTGATGTGTTTTCGGTTTTTTGGTAAATCTAAAGATTTACATTCCCATATAGTTGGCTCTTTGCAAAGAAAAAAGGGAAGCGCGGTTGCTTCCCCAAAGAAAGAGCTAGCATATGGCTCTACAAAAACGAACAGGGTTACCAGACGGTCTCACTAGATGATCTTCACCCGTAGACGAAAGAAGAGTTACTTGGAGTTCGTTGGCAACTCTGGGCCTATTGGGCTTACCCAGAAGGACGGCGGCGTGTACCAGCTGGCCGTTATCAACTAGTAGTCCCCGGGGTAGTTGTGGTGGATCATCACTGGGGGGTTGGGTGCCAAAGACAGCGATGTTTACTCCTGTCATATTGAGTGAACGCCCGCTTCTCCCCTCGCTCACCCCTAGAAGATATAATGTTGCTCCACCAACGGTCTGAACAGATGACAGAAGAGGGACGGTAGGTTGTTGCTCCTTATCAAACCGTCTACTGCGAAGAAGTGTCTCGATAGCGTTGCGCTGCGGGCTATTTAAAGCCATATTTCCTCCTTTTCGTGACCACTATTTGGCCGGGCGATAAAGAGAAAGTTGTGGTCCCCTGTACCGGACCTTGCACCAGTTACTTTCGCTCCGGTGCAGGGGACTGGTACGGGGCTGGGAGCACCTTGTCTCTTCGTATAGTTGAGACAGGTTGCTGTGGCGTTGATAGCGGGCCAGTTCCCTCACACCACTCTTAACAACTTCTCAGTGATAGGACTCTATCAAAAAACTTTCCCATCAGGAAAGTCATTTAACACTTGAAATAGTATTATCTTTCCTAGGTTTAGGATGGATGTAGCACCGTTCCAAGCATGTAAGCCAGGATGGTTGCTGAGTGGTCAAAGGGCCAGTTCCCTCACACTTCTCTTTATAACATATTGATAGTTTGTCAAAGATGATATCATGTTAATATACATTAATAATTTTGTCAATTCATACTCTATTGGGGTTTACATATATTAAATAATAGGTTAAACTTCCAAAGAATTTACTATTAATTTTATGGATAAGTAATATGAAAGTTGATATTGATAAGCAAGACAAAGGTACGGTTAAAATTAGAGTGGAGCTTGAAATTGATGAACTAAGGCCCTACATCCAGACTGCAGCCAGTCGTTTAGGCAAACAAATTAAGACACCCGGATTTCGTCCCGGTAAAGCGCCATACGATATGATTAAGCGAGAAGTGGGCGAGGCGGTTATTTATCAGGAGGCGGCTGATGATATTGTTAAAAAAACCTACCCCGATATAGTGATTAAACACAGGCTGGAAGCAATCGGTCGACCTCAAATAAATCTGGAAAAGGTAGCCCCGGGCAACCCTTTTATCTATTCAGCAACAGTAAGCCTACTGCCCAACGTAGTGCTGGGTGACTATAAGAATCTCAAAGCTAAAAGAAAGGATGTTAAAGCTGATTCCAAAGAAGTGAAAAAAACCTTAACCCATCTGCGTAAAATGCGTGCTCAGGAAAAACTGGTTAACCGTGTGGCGCAAAATGGCGACAAGGTGGAGTTGGATGTACGATTATTTATTGACAATGTGCCGGTTGATGAAGGTATGAGTAAAAATCATCCGATAATAATTGGTGAAAATCAGTATGTCCCAGGTTTCGAAGAAAAAATAGTCGGTTTAAGTAAGGGTCAGGAAAAAGAATTTCAGTTGCCTTATCCCAAAGACTACTTTCAAAAGAATCTAGCCGGTAGAAACGTGGATATCAAAGTGAAGGTTAACAGTGTATACCAGATTGATATTCCTGAGTTGAGTGATGAATTTGCAAAAAGCTTGGGTAAATTTAACAACATAGCAGAGCTGGAAAAACAAATAGCTGAAAATGTTCAAAAGGAAGCAGAAAGCAAGGAACAACAGCGTTTTGAAATAGCTATGTTAAATGAACTGACTGAAAAGTCTGAGTTTGATGAAATACCCGACGTGTTACTTGAAGCGGAACTTCAGCGCATGGTTCAGGAGCTCAAAGTCGGGGTTGAACGACAGGGTCTCAAGTTTGAAGACTATTTGCTGCAACTAAAAAAAACAGAGGAAGAGATCAGAAAAGAGTTTCACGAGCAAGGCATTAAGCGTATCAAGGGGGCTTTAATTTTAAGAGCCATTCGGCTGAAAGAAAATATTACAGTTGATGCCAAGAAGGTAGATGAAGACATTGCCAAACAAAAAGAACAATATAAAGATGAGCTAGAGACTTATAACAAGATTGACTCTCCCGGATATCGGGAACAGTATGAGGATATGCTGATAAACCGCAAAGTGTTTGAATATTTAAACGATCTTATTGATCAAAAGAAATAATACCAATGTATATCGGAGCTCACGTCTCAATTGCCGGCGGGGTTCAGAATGCTCCCGAAAATGCTACGAAAATTGGTTGTGAATGTTTCCAAATGTTCAGCCGGTCTCCCCAAGGAGGTCCGGCACCGGAGCTAACCCCCCGGATTGTCGGAAAATTTAAGGAAAATTTAAAACATTTTCATCAGAATGCGTGTTATGTTCACACGCCTTATTATATTAATCTAGCCTCATCAATTGATCGTATTCGACATGGCTCTGTTGATATTATTCGCGAAGAGCTAGAGCGAGGTAGTTTACTCGGGGCAAGCTATGTCATGACACATCTGGGTTCAGCTAAAGACTTAGGTAAGGCCAAGGCCATTAAGCAGGTGGCTCAAGGTATTAAAAAGATAATGGAAGGCTATACAGGCAGCGCTCAGTTTTTAATTGAGCTGGCTGCAGGAGCCGGTATGATAATCGGTGATACGTTTGAAGAAGTAAGAGACATTATTAAATTAAGTAAAAGTAAAAAGATAGGCGTTTGTTTTGACACAGTCCACTGTTTTGCTTCCGGCTATGACTTGCGAACCAAAACAGCGGTCAAAAAGACGTTTGATGAATTTGATAAAATCATTGGACTGAAAAATCTCAAGCTTATACACGTAAATGACGCTAAAGCAGGGCTTGGTTCACACATAGATCGCCACGAGCATATTGGGCAGGGTGAGATTGGTCTCAAGGGGTTTGAGGCTCTATTGAACGAACCAAGACTGAAGGATATAAATTTAATTCTGGAAACACCGAAGGATGGTAATAGGGCTGGTGATGTTAAGGTGTTAAAGAAGTTGCGTGGCTAGTTGCTAAATAAAGCTTTACTTAATACAGCTAGCCGAGTGTCTCTGCTCGGCGAACAAATTTATCACGCCTATCCTGTACTTACCTCACCGAGCACAGAGACTCGGTGAGCTGGGAGGTAGAGACTCACCGAGCAGGTATGCTGTCTAAACTGGAAAACATGTCCAGTTTTGATATACTATAGCCACTAATGAAATATCAAGACCTAGATAACTATGTTGAATAATTAAGATCCTTCCCGAGCCTTAGCCTACGGGATTTTTATATAAAATAATTTAGACAATCCAGTATTGACAAGTTGGTCGTATAGGTTTATTATGATAAATCTTTGATCTTTGAATTTACGACTGATTAGGCTCAAGCTAGGGAATAGGATCGGAACGACTTATATGAGTTAGCCATAGCTTCAAGAGTGTAGTAAAAAGCGCTTTTAAAGCTACGGCTAACGTGCCAAAAGCTGATAGGTCTTTTATTCTGACACGCCGTTGGAATAAGAGATAGATCAAATACCCTGGAGGTTTGTCATGACAGTTGATGAAAGTGATCTGAGGGGTGACGTATATAGGCTATTTAAGTCGTACACTGCTCTGGCTGATGAAATCGCGGATCTTGGAGGTTCCGACAAGGCATTTTTACGGATCCAGTCTGACCCAAGACTGCGCTTCCAGATCGCCGCGCTACTCGTTCCGAATCACCCGTACGTCGAACCCCGCACCGTTACTGTCAACTACGACGATCCCCGTTGGGATAATATTGATCCTAGTCGCTATCACAGCGTTGAAGGCGTTGTCCGGACGGATTTCCCAATCGGTGATGAAGTGGGCAATCGTGAGATCAGCTATCATCTCATCCTCATTAGTTATAGCTCATCGGATAGGTATGTGCTGTCCAAAATGAAGGGGATGGGGTGTCGCCAGCCAAGCCGGGCCGAGGCTGAAACGATTATCGAGAGTTTCACCCCAGAAGAGCTTAAGAAGCACCCGATCGTCGGTATTATCGGCCCGCCCGTTGAAAGAGCTGCAGGACATGAAGACCGCGAGTATCGGCTATGTATCCGTGGCAATGAAGACGGTCTGGACCTCTGTTGGAACTTTGCAGGTGATACCTGGCGAAGCAATTGCCTGTTCATTGCCGTTTGTGAGCCTTAGACCCTTGATGACCGCTGAGGTTTTGGGGTTCTGAGTACCCACGCTCACCGCTTTTTAATCGCATCAACGACCCTATCTCAACTTCTTTGCTTCGGCAGAGGATGCGAGATGGGGTCTTTTTCTTTATCAAACCAATTGTTAATGAGTAAAATATTTTTTATTTACAGCTAGCCGAGTGTCTCTGCTCGGCGAAGAAATTTAACTGCTAGAGCATGCCAGTCCTGTACTTACCTCACCGAGCGCAGAGACTCGGTGAGCTGGGAGGTAGAGACTCACTGAGCAGGCATATTGGGTAAACTGGAAAACATACTCAGTTTTGATATACTATAGCCACTAATGAAATACCAAGACCTAGATAGCTACGTTGAATATCTCCGATCTTTTCCGCGTTTTAGTCCGCGGGATCATTTGAAATTGGAGAGGATTGAGGCGCTACTAAAACTACTGGGCAATCCGGAAAAGAAGCTAAAAGGTTTTCAGGTGGCTGGTACTAATGGTAAGGGTTCGGTCGTGGCGATGCTCGAATCAGTATTGACGGAAGCTGGTTATAATGTGGGAGCTTTTTATTCACCACATTTAGTTAGCTATACTGAAAGATTCAGGATAAATAAAAAGCAGATCAGCCAAAGAAAGTTTGCTGAAATCATAAATTCACTTAAACCACTAGTTGATAAAGTGGAGGCCAGGCTAAAAGACCGACCGACCTGGTTTGAAGTTCTAACTGTTGCTGCGGTGGTGTATTTCACCCAAGCTAAGGTTGATTGGGTTGTTTTTGAAGTAGGACTGGGAGGACGTTTGGATGCCACTACAGTCCTGGGATTTAAGTACAAAATCATTACAGCAATAAGCCACGACCATGTGCATATACTAGGAAAGACTTTAAAAAAGATTACTCGGGAAAAAGCCGGCATAATTCAGACGGGCAATACAGTCATCACCAGTAATCGTAATAAGACCTTGGATCAGATCAAGGCCAAGTGCAATTCAACGAACTCCAAACTCCTGTCAGCCCCAAAGATAGTAACGCATAAACTAGAACTAACTAAGACCAGCTTCTCAATTAATACCGGTAAGAAAATAGTTTTTGGTGAGACAGGCTTAGTCGGTGAGCATCAGGCAAAAAACGCCGGTATGGTGTGGCAATTTTTAAGTCAAGCAATCAAAATAAATTCCGATATAATTTTGAAGGGATTAAAACAGGCAAAGCTGAAGGGACGCTGGCAAATAATTGATAGCAAACCGCTTATAGTGGTTGATGGCGCACATAACTATTCTGCTGTCAGTCAATTATTCCAGACGCTGGACCAGCTTGGTTACAGCAAAAAAAGAACAATAGTAATCTATGGCACCAAAGCCAGAAAGAAGTATGAAATGATTGTTAAGCTGATAGATAAAAACGCCAAACTAATTATTTTTCCTAGAACAAAAATACCAAATATGGCCAGCGTTTCAGCTTTGAAAAAAATACTACTTCGGGGTCAGACTGCCAAAACGCTTACACAAGCAGTGAATAAAGCCAAGACAAAAGCTGTTAAAGATGATATGATTTTAGTAACCGGTTCATTTTATCTTGTTGGTGAAATGATAAAGCTAATGAACCACAAACCTACCAGTCGGGTGGATAAAATCGACGATAACCAAGCGGAACAACCAATGACACACTAAGATCAAAAACTGAACTGTCTGACCTAAACCCTTAATCAAGAAAGGACATATTTAATGCTTTTTGATCGAAAGAATTTACCCTCGCGTAGAGATCTGTTAGTTGTAGGCTTTGTCACTACCTATGTAATGGCTAACATTATCTCTGTGAAATTCGTAAAGTTGTTCTGGCTCAACCTTCCCGCCGGCACATTTTTATTTCCACTAACTTTTTTATTTACTGATGCATTTAGTGAGTTGTATGGACGCAAAGAAGCACAGAGACTTGTTTGGCTGGGTTTTTATGCCAACTTGCTGGTTATACTGATAATAAAACTCAGTATCTGGCTGACCCCGGCTAATTTTTGGGAACACTCCGAAGCCTATAACTTAATTATTAATTCCGCGCCCAAGATAATTGTTGCCAGTCTAGTTGCATATATCATTTCACAATCTCATGATGTCTGGGCTTTCCATTTTTGGCGGAGAATAACCAAAGGACGCTGGCTCTGGCTTAGAAACAATGCCTCTACCATTATTAGTCAGCTAATTGATACGGTGGTGTTAATCGGAATTCTTTATTTCTTTGGCATAGTTCCAGCTGCTGCTGCCTTTTCAATAATCAGCTCTCAATATCTTGTTAAGATTGTTTTTGCGCTGATTGATACGCCACTATGTTATATATTAGTATGGCGCAGGAAGAATAAATAATAATCAATGAAAAAAACAATATCACAGCTAGCTAAGAAAGTTGGGCTACTATTACTAAAAGAGTTTCAACAAGCTGGTCGGGTCACTTATCGCGATAAGTATCGTCATGAGATTATAACTAGATTTGACTTGTTGTCAGAACGGATTATTCTGAAAGAGTTGAAAAGGAAATATCCCAAGTATGCCATATTAAGCGAGGAAAGTGGCAGAGGAAAGATAAAGTCGGACTATGTTTGGGTGGTTGACCCAATAGATGGAACCACTAATTTTGCCATGAAGAATCCATTATTTTCCATTTCTATTGGTTTGGTTTATCGGGGTGAGCCCATCTTCGGGGTTGTTTATGCTCCGATAACGGATGAAATGTTTGTAGCAGAAAAAGATAAAGGCGCCACCCTAAACAATCGTAAAGTCCGCGTAAACAAAAATAAACAAATGTCCAAGGCCTTTCTTACGTTTTGTCATGGTAGTAATGCAAAGGCAATAATAAGAGCTATACAGTTATATGGAACAATGAAGCTAAAAGGCAAAGACTTTCGCCAGCTTGGATCAGCTGCTTTGGAATGTTCTTTTGTAGCTTGTGGCCGAACTGATGCGATAATGATTCCCGGGGTTCATCCTTGGGATGTAGCAGCGGGAGTTGTCATAGTTCGTGAAGCAGGTGGGAGAGTGACAGATTTTAAAGGTCGAGAATGGAATATTCGTTCAAAAGACATTCTAGCGACCAACGGATATATACATCAACAGCTTTTAAAGCATATAGATGTCTAACGTTGTTAAGGGTAAAGTAATCAAGGGTGAGGGCTTGGGGCAAAAGCTAGGATTTCCTACGGCCAATCTTGATCATCACTATTATAAAAAGCATCCTATTGCACCAGGGGTTTATGCAGCCCGGACTACAGTAAAAAAGCAAATATATTCCTGTATAGTAATTATTGGCGCACAGTATAGAAAGCCAAGAAAAGATTTCAAAATTGAAGTCTATCTGCTAAAATTTGGAGGTGACTTGGTAGGGATAACACTAGAGGCTCAATTGGTAAAAAAACTACGTGATTTACAGAAATTCACAAACGAAGAAGACTTGATCAGTCAGATACAGGACGACATCTACTCTACCAAAAAGATATTAAATAACTAAAATAAATAAGCATGTTTAGTGGCATCATTTATGAAATAGGCACTATTAAAGAGATAAAAAAAAGAAAAAAGGCTTGGTCGTATTATATTCAAGCTAAAAAGTCACTCAGCCGTATGAAAGTTGGTAGTAGTATAGCAGTAAATGGTGCTTGTCTGACTGTTACAAAAAAAACACCAAAAGGTTTCTGGATCGATATGGTGGCTGAGACAATGCGTAAGACTTATTTCAATAAATGTAAGGTTGGCGCTAGAGTTAATCTGGAGCCGTCTTTGCGTCCCTTTGATGAACTGGGTGGACACTTGGTTCAGGGACACATTGATGGTGTGGGAAAGATTACTGACATTTTTGATACCAAACATGATCTGATTTATACGATTGAATTGCCAAAAAAACTAATGCGCTATGTGGCTAACAAGGGCTTTATTGCTGTTGATGGAGTCAGCTTAACAGGGCTGAATCCTGATACGATCATGTTTCAGGTGGCCATCATTCCACATACTAATAAGCACACGACATTTCAGTACAAAAAGAAGGGTGATCCGGTCAATATTGAAGTAGATATGATGGCAAAATATTTGGAACGTTTATTACCAAAGAAATGAAACAGGCCAGTCTTAAAAAGAAAAAAAGCATACAGAGTAAATTTGCTGTAATTTCCTCACGCTTCAATCCGCAAGTGACAAAAAAGCTAAAACAGGGCTGCCTTAAGGCGTTATTGGAAGCAAAAGTTAAAAAATCAATGATAGTAGAAGTTGAAGTACCGGGATCTTTCGAGTTACCTTGGGCGGCTCAGCAATTTGCCAGAAAAAAAGACATTGATGTGGTAATTTGCTTAGGAGCAGTCATACAAGGCGAAACGGACCATCATCAATATATTGGTGCCGAGGTAGCTCGCGGTATAAGCAGCCTAAGTCTGACCATGAATAAGCCGATAATGTTTGGGGTTCTGACATGTAAAAATATTTCTCAAGCCTTGGCGCGTAGTCTGGGTAAGAACAATAAAGGCTATGAAGTCGGATGGGCGGCTGTTGAAATGGCTAATTTAGCAAAACAATGGAAGAGCTAGAAAAACTACATGACGAAATTAAAAAATGCAGTAAGTGCCCATTGCACAAGGGACGTATTCAGGCTGTCCCCGGTGATGGCAATCCAAAAGCAGATGTATTTTTTATTGGTGAAGGCCCGGGAGCAGAAGAGGATAAACAGGGTAAGCCTTTTGTTGGTGCGGCTGGAAAGTTTTTGGATGTGATGCTGACCGAAATTGGCTGGAAGCGTGACGATGTTTTTATCGGTAATATAGTTAAATGCCGACCGCCTGATAATCGAGATCCTTTGCCAGAAGAAATAGACACCTGCTGTTCATATCTGGAGGCACAATTGGAAATCATAAAACCCAAGATAATTGTGCTGCTAGGACGCCACGCCATGTATCGTTTTTTACCTTCAGATTTCAAAATATCAAAAGAGCATGGCAAGGTATTCCATCGACAGAATAAGTTTTTAGTACCGCTCTATCATCCGGCTGCTGCGCTCTATCATGCCAGCTTACGACAAACCCTGATTGATGATTTTAAACGACTTCCCAAGATAATTGAAAAAGTAAAAGAAATGTCCGACTAGAATAGTCAAAAAAGTAACTATTTGATATAATAACAATATGATTGATACAAAAATACTACAGAGAATACCGGTTTTTAAAAGCCTGAGCTCGCCGGAGCTACAGGTTTTGTCTAAGATTATAACGGTCAAGAAGTACAAAAAAGGTGAAGTGCTATTTGAAAGCGGAGAAGCTAGAAAGTCTTTCTATATTGTACTGAGTGGGCAAATGCACATTTACCGGGTTTTTAAAGAAGAGGTGCAGACCTTAGCTATTTTAAATAAGGATAATTTTATTGTTGAGAACTCGCTGACCTTTCCTCAGTTAAAACACTCACATGATTGTGAAGTGATAGAGACCGGAGACTTGATCGAAATCAACGGACAGGACTTTTTAAAAATGGCGGATGATTATCCTCAAATTGCGAACAAGATATACAGTAACATTTTAAGCAATCTGACAAATCGTTTACATCACGCTAACAATAAGATAATCACAATTTATTCAACCGGTAAGATTGCATCAACCTATTCTGACCTTGATAATTTGACCGGAATGATATTGTCCACAATCTTAGAAATAATTAAAGCAAAGAAAGCTCTCTTTGTGCTTTTTCAGCCAAAAGAAGGCACTATATCTATTCTAGAAGCACGTGGCTATGGCAATAATCAGAAAATAAAGAATTTGAAAATAGATTTGTTTAAAGATCCGATCTTGGGACAGATCTACAGAACAAAACGAGAATTTGTTGTTACAAGAGAAAGGTACAAAAAACAGAAGAAACTACGTACAGCCTATTCATGTTCCGGAATGTTGGGGGTACCATTGTTAGTCGGGGAGCGCGTTGTGGGAGCAATACTTCTGGGAGAGAAAGATCAGAAGAGAGATTTTAGTTATAATAATCAAATACTACTCAATGTAATTGCACGTCAGACTGTCTTACCGATTGCTATGGCAGGAGACGCAGACGAGAACCAAACTTAATAAACATATCAAAAAACAGAAGCCTTGGTGTTTCTGTTTTTATTGTGGTACCCGGGGTGGGACTCGAACCCACAAGGCCTTACGGCCACGACATTTTAAGTGTCGCGTGTATACCAATTCCACCACCCGGGCACATTATAAATCGCTTATTTAAGTTAAATACTTTTTTACGTATTGGTCAACCACCTTCTGGTAGGCGCCAAAGTTATAAGCTTGATAGCTCTCACAATCAAGCCATTCATATTTCAACGATTCTTCATTGAGAATAATTTCTCCCTCTAAGTAGTCACATAAATAGAAAACCAGGAAAAGATTAACGCCGGAAGCCTTTTTGTTATTTAAATCCACCTGAAACTTAAAGACTTCAAATGGTTTATGAATGTTGAAACGAAAATTTAGACCAAGTTTTTCTAAAACTTCGCGCCTAAGACACTCTTTGACAGGAAGATCTATGTCTTCTGATGCGATCTGTCCTCCGGGAATATCCCAGTATTGACTCTGGGCGTCTTTAAGAGCTAAAAAAGTACAATCTTTTTTTAGAAATGATTCTAGTTTTATATGAAAGTTTTTACTCTTTCGAATCATTGAAATGGTGGTTACTCAAGGCTTAATAAAACCACCTTATCACAGAAATATAGGTTAGTAAACGTGGAACATCTGTGAAATATTGTGTTCCACAAACCAACCACCCCCCGACCCCTCCTTTGTAAGGAGTGGAGGCGTTAAGAAGCTCTCTGATTGTTTTAGAGAGTATCTTGTCATTAAAAAGAGTTATTAAAATAATTAATATAGGCTAGTATTAGCCAAGATACATCCAGTAGATATTGACAAGATATCAAAGGTGCGCTATACTGTCCCGTTATGCTCAAGGATTAAGTGGGAGAAGTTCGCGAGCACGTTACATAAGAATATATGAGGAGAGAGTTCCACCCTTGCTTTAGCATAGGTGGGTGAGCAGTTGTGATTATACAGCTGTCTTTATAAACCACATACAAATGGATGATGGTTTGTTTCTGTCGAGATCTCTCTTCTCAGGTTCGACATAAGCAAACAGTCATCCATTTTTTCATTCTTCGCCTCTCGGCTTTGTTCGAGGCTACGAATGACAAGTCAAGATAGTCAGGGATTAAAAAGTACCGATATGGAGGGGCCCTGTACCAGTCGTCCCGTTTATACGGGACTCCGGTACAGGGCGTGTGAGTACAGTTTCCGGATCTGATTTCCTCGGGTTTCGACTCAAGGGATTCAGTGAAAGATACTGGTCTATCGAGCTTCGGCTCAAAGGTAGACATTTCCCCGTCACTAACTAGTGACAGGGTGCTCACCTCCAGCTCGGTGCTCTTTACAAGTGATAAATTTGTTTCCTCGCAAAGTCGCCTCTCGGCTACGCTCGAGACTAAAGACTAGGAATGGCGGTCACAATTCCATGTTTGGGCCGATACCTTCCAGTCTCCATGGCCTGAGCACAGCCCTCGAATGTAATTGAGAGGGCTGGTCGAAGGCGAGCTTGTGGGGAAACAAGTCTCAATGTTGTTTGGATAAAGGGGGATTACGATGCCACTACCGATCGGGGCCTTTTGTATCAACTTTGTCTCTCTCCCCTTTTCCCCAGCAAATCATTCTACAAATGGTTAGTTGAGAAGAAGGCATGAACTTTGACAACCTAATCTCCTTAAGTCGTTCTCATTAAGTCATTAATTTAAACTCTCTTCATTCTTGTCGAATCAAAAAGAGCCAGAGGACGATTGAAGGAGTGTCATCATTAAATGATGGTGACATTATAAGCGTCAGATGTGTCAGTCGTGGCACTAGACGTAAAAAATTCCTGCATGTTGCAGGTCCTACCGAGCTCCACCATTGGCTCGGCTAGTGAATCCCACATCAAGGAGGGAAAAATGGAAAAAACTAAGGGTTTCGAAGTTGGTGCAAGGTCCATCTGTCTCCGGGCTATCCTGTTGGCAGGTGGTCCCGGGGCATATTCAGCCTTGGATCTCATGTTCAATGCTTGGAATGGGACAAGGGAAACAGCAAAGACTATGCTCAGAATGGCCCGAGAACAGGCAAGGAAAGATGCTCGTATCGCAGCGTGGAGGATCGCCCTCTACATTGAGGAGGAAACTCAACTAAATCCATTCCTGGGCCCCTATACCTCTTGGGGTTCAAACGCCGCAAGGGCAGCCGCCGAAAAGGCGATATATGCCAGACGGCTCGAGATCGCGCGCATGGAAACCAGGTTTCCATCTCTCGAGGTAGAGACCTGGATCCTAAAAAGTACCGCATACTCAAGACGGTCTTACGGGACCGAACTGCAGAGGAAATTTTGGCAGAGCGTCTACGACTGGGTGAAAGATCATCCAGGGGCAGATAGCCGTGAGGCAGCTGGAGAAGCCGGTCGATTTCTTAGTTCTCGCCGTTCTCGCTCTCATCGGAAGTAAGCACGCTCTTTCCACGGAGAGAGGCACTAGTATCAAACGTGTCTCTCTCCCCTTTTCCCCAGCAAATCATTCCAAAAATGGTTAGCTGAGAAGAAGGTTCATTAATAAAAGATAAGCTTAAAGCAAGGAAACGTTCTTCCCGTTCAGTCAACTATTCATTATTGCTGATTGAATGGGGAGAAGGTTCAGCGCGGTGCTGTTCCAGAGACCTCATTCCTCGCGGCTCTAATAGCCGCTCATAGCAGAGCCAGCACATGAAAGCGCTGGACAGGAGGATGTCATGAAAAGTATAAGTGGTAAGGGATGGTTTGTGGCTACAGTCTCAGGTCTGGTGGCCGGAGATGGGTCGTTCGTCGACCCGTACAACCCTATGGATCTCAGAGAGCTCGGCTGTGTGTGTGCTACCCTGTCGAGCACGGGGTTTGCGCGAGAATCCCGCAAAAAGTGGTGGACGATAGACCATCCCACTCTGGGCCTGCTTCAGTGGAAGCAAGGTGTGAATTACAAAAATGCCCTTCCCTATCTGTTTCTACGTCTTAACGGTCACACGTTCCTAAAGGCCTGGCCAGAAAGTGGTCAGAAATACACCTACGCCGAGTGGACGTCCTCCAACGAAGTGGAGGAGCTCGCCAAGCAGCGTGTCGAGAGTTTTCTCGGCACGATTCAGGAAGGGTCGAACCTTCCTGCAACACAGCGCTAGGTATCTGATCTTACAAGACACCAACCGAGGAGCATCAAATTGTCCCTATAGTTCTGATGCTCCTCCCTTTTCCCTAGCAAATCATTTAATAATGGTTAGCTGAGAAGAAGGTTTATTAAAACGAGCAATAACATGGATGCTTCGTAACGAAGCTTCTATAGTCCTATATGAAGACAGATAGATCGGTGTGATGGGTGGTCAGTAAAGGAGGAACACATGGAACGGTTGATTACTTTCTTTGGGAGCGGTAAGGGAACCCCCGGGGACCCTGCATATGATCAGATGAAAAAACTGGGGAGCATCGTTAATGCTCGTGGAGGCATTCCGGTCACTGGTGGCTTCGGCGGAAGCGGGATGGAAGCGCCTGCGCGAGGTGCTCATGAGAATGGTGGCCAGACAATCATCGGTCATGTTCTAAGAGATACTGGTCTGAAGGCAAACCAGTATCTCACAGAAGTCGTGGATCACAGCGTTGGTCCGGAAGGATCACCTCTGCCAGTCGAGACGGCCTTTTGTCTCAGACTCGCAGGACTCACTGCTTCACAAGGGTTTGTGTTCGGCGCAGGCGCGGGCATAGGAACTTTCGTGGAGCTGATGACCATCTTCAACCACAACCTGAAACTATGGAAATCTCAACCCCGGCCAGTGGCGCTTCTCGGTGAAGCTTGGTACGAGCGACTCCAATTCTTCAGCGACCAAGGCCTCCTCGGCCCCGGTGGCTATAAGTCTCTCTCCTGGCTCTGCGTGGCGGACACGCCCGAACAGGCAGCCAACCATGTACTTCCTCTTATGGATTAGGCAGGCTGAATTCAACAGCACATTCACTTTTGGAGGATGTTCCTGCCACATCCTCCACTCTTCCGAACTTGAGAGTCTGAAAAGATTCGCAGGTTCAGAAGAAGGTTCATTAGACAGTCATTATCCGGTTTAACCGGATAATCCAGAAATACTAACACACACCACTCCGATGAGTAAGATTGGTTTTCTGGATTCCCGGATCCCTGAATCAAATTCAGGGCAGGCAAGTCCGGGAAT
>JAHIZJ010000049.1 GCA_018814765.1 Patescibacteria group bacterium | reverse complement strand
GCTCAATCATCTGCCGGACGCTGTGGCTTTGCAGGACCGAAGAAAGCAACACCTTATGCTGCGGGAGTAATCGTAAAATCTCTTATGGATACAGTTCATGACTATGGTGTAAAAGAAGTGGATGTTCGATTAAAGGGAGTTGGTTCTGGAAGAGAGGCTGCAGTCAGAGCGTTAAATACCCAAGGTTTAAGTATTTTATCAATTAAAGATATCACACCAATTCCACATAATGGACCTCGGCCAAAGAAAGTACGCCGAGTTTAAGGTAATAAATATATGGGAAGAAGTCTTGATCCAAAATGTAAACAATGCCGACGTGAAGGGGAAAAGCTCTTTTTGAAAGGCGAAAAGTGCTCAACCACTAAATGTTCGATTATTAAGCGTAACTATCCTCCCGGTGCACAGGGTGCTAGTCGGCATGGGCGAATGTCTAACTACGGAGTACAACTAAGGGAAAAACAGAAAGCCCGACGTATCTACGGTTTGAGAGAAACACAGTTTTATAATTATTATATAAAAGCACTGAAAATGAAGGGTGAAACAGGCGAAAATCTTCACTTATTGCTAGAACGACGCCTGGATAATGTAATTTTCCGTTTAGGCATGGGTGAGTCTCGCAACCAGGCTAGGCAAATTGTTAGCCATGGCCACTTTACTGTTAATGGACGTTCAGTGAATATTCCGTCATATCAAGTAAAAGTTGGTGAAGAGATAAAAGTAAAGAAAGGTCGGCTTGAGAAATCGTATTTCAAAGACTTGGTGAAGAGGATTGAGAAACATGATACACCTTCATGGCTGGAACTTAACAAAAAAGACATAGTAGGAAAGGTTACTGGAGCACCTACTCAGGAAGAGCTGGTACAGAATTTCAAGCCACAATTAATTATTGAGTTTTACTCACGATAAATATTTATTAAATATCGGAGAACAGATACATGGAATCAATATCACTACCAAAAAAAATTGAGATTATCAAGCATGAGGACAACAATGCAACTTTTGTTATCGAGCCGTGTTATCCTGGCTATGGTACAACCTTAGGAAATGCAATGCGTCGGGTTCTTTTGTCGTCACTCGAAGGTGCTGCGATCACATCAGTAAAGATTGCCAATGTTAGTCATGAGTTTTCAACTCTGCCTTTTGTAAAAGAAGATATTGTTGAGATTATTCTCAATTTGAAGACTGTTAGATTAAAATTACACGGTGATGGGCCCGTTACTTTGAAGCTCAAGCAGAAAGGCGAGAAACGGGTTACGGCTAGTGATATAAAAGCAACCAGTGATGTAGAGGTGGCTTCACCAGATGTTTTGATTGCAACACTAACTGATAAAAAGGCGGAATTTGAGATGGATATTGTAGTTGAAAAGGGCAGAGGTTATGTACCTATCGAAATGCGTGAAAAAGAAAAAAATGAGATTGCCATGATTGCTATTGATGCGATCTATACGCCAGTAAAAAATGTCAACTTTGAAGTAGAAAGTGTCCGTGTTGGCCAAATGACCAACTATGACAGACTAAAAATTGATGTAGTGACTGATGGTACACTTAGTCCCGAGGAGGCTTTTCATCAATCAGCTAATATACTCCATGAGCAATTTGGATACTTCTTGGAGAATGTTAATAAGCCGGAAAAGAAAAGTGCAAAGTCAAAGGATGAGTCTGACGACGAGCCAAAAAAGAAACGTGGACGACCAAAAAAATCAGAAGCGAAAGAAAAGACTAAAGAATCTGAAGAGTAGTAATCAAACAGCAATTTTATGCGTCATAGAAAAAAGACAAAAATATTAGGTAGACCTTCTACACAACGACGCCTGATGCTAAGAAACTTAGCCATAAGTTTAATTATCTCTGAACGTATAAAAACTACTGTGGCCAAAGCAAAGTATTTACGGCCCTTTGTAGAAAAGCTGATTACTACATCAAAAGTAAACAATCTTGCATCCTTACGCCGTTTATTGCAATTGTTGGATAGTAAAACCGCTGCCAGAAAGCTAGTAAATGACATCGGTGTAAGATCAAAAAAACGGGCAGGTGGTTACACGAGGATAACCAAGCTGGGTCGTCGTCAAGGCGATGGAGCAGAATTGGCAGTTATTGAGCTGGTGGATCGAGCGCCTAAGACGACTGACAAAACCAAGATAACAAAGGAAACCAAGGATGATAAAGGAAAAGACAATGACAAAAAATAAGCCTGAAATACATAAGATTGATGCCAAGGATCAAGTAGTAGGTCGTTTAGCTACTCGGATTTCTCATCTACTCCAAGGTAAGCATCGTGTTGACTACGCGTCCAATAAAGACTTTGATATTAGGGTTGAAATTGAAAATATTAAAGAATTTAAAGTTTCACCCAATAAAGCTGACCAGAAATTATATTATAGATACACTGGCTATCCGGGTGGACTAAAAACAATGAAGATGAATGACTATCTAAAAAATGACAGACATCGGGTTGTTTTATATAAAGCAGTTTATAACATGCTACCAAAGAATAAAATGAGATCAGTTAGAATGCGCCGATTAATTTTCAAGTAATATGCCAAAAACTAAGCCAAAGACAACAACTAAAAAAACCGCAAAGCCAAAGGTGACAGTAGCTAAATCACGAAAGCGTGGTCGTCCCAAAAAAAGTGAGGCTGTAGAAACTGTCAAGAAAGTAGTAGTGGAAAAACAGAAGACAAAACGTCTAACATATTTGTATAGTGTTGGTCGCAGAAAAAGAGCAATTGCACGTGGAAGATACTACAAAAAAGGCGAGGGTAAATTTTTAGTCAACAATAAAACTGTCGATGAATATTTTAATAGTCTGGAATTACAAAACATTGCCAGATCACCCTTAAAAACCCTGGGTCTAAAGCTAGATGGCGACATAAGCATGAGGGTTTTGGGTGGCGGCAAAAAGGGCCAAGCGGATAGTGTTTGTTTATCGTTAGCGCGGTTATTACTCTTGCTGGATATTAGCCATCGGCCACAACTTAAGAAATCTGGATTATTAAAAAGTGACGCTCGAGTCAAGGAGCGTAAAAAATATGGACTTAAGCGCGCTCGACGAGCACCACAGTGGCGTAAGAGATAAAATCGTATGTTAAAATGTAAGATGTAAAATGTAGAATTTATTTGAACAGCTACTTTCGTATTACATTTTTAAATTTAGCATTTTACATTCATTATGACTGCCAGCTATCATCCAGACAGAATAGCCAGGAATACCTCATATTTAACAATTGCCTTGGCAATCCAAAAGGCGCTGTCTTTTGTTTACTTTATATATATATCTCGCTCAGTTGGACACGAAGATATTGGTAAGTTTCTATTTGCGCTTTCTGTAACAACCATTTTTGGCATTTTTATTGATATTGGTTTAAGCCCTATCTTGACGCGTGAGATCGCTAAAGACAGACAAAAGACGTATCTATTTTTAAATTCAACCTTTTCGTTAAAACTAATTACTGCTGTCCTTTCATATGGGGCAGTGATTTTATTTATTAATTTAATTGATAGCTCAGAGCTTACCAGACAGCTGGTGTATTTTTCAGGCCTGATAATGATAATGGATTCTTTTACACTAAGTTTTTATGCTATTTTTCGAGGTTATCAAAAGCTTAAATATGAATCCATCGGAGTAATTATAAACAAAGTGGTTGTGATTGCCGCCGGAGTTATTGCTCTACAGATGGGATATGGTATCAAAGTATTAATACTGGCAATATTATGCGGTAGTGTATTTAATGTTTTGTATACCATGTTTTTGCTGTTTGCCAAAATTAAATGGAGGCCTAAATTCTATTTGGACAGAGATGTTTTGAGGACAATGTTCAAAATAGCTCTACCCTTTGCCTTGGCCAGTATTTTTATAACAGTCTTTGGTTATGTTGATACAGTTTTGCTGAATATCTTGGGTGGAGTGAGGGGTGACAGCTATGTTGGCTGGTATGGTACTGCTTATAAGTTGACTTATGCTTTTCAGTTTATTCCAATAGCTTTAGCCGCATCAATCTTTCCAGCCATGAGCTCGTATTTTGTATCTTCCAAGGGTTTGCTTGCCAGGACGTTTGAAAGAGCCGTTTATTATCTGACGATTATTTCTGTACCTATTGCTTTTGGTGTTTTTGCTATCGCTGATAAACTTATAGTACGAATTTGGGGTGATGCTTTTGAAGCTTCAATTATACCTCTGCAAATTTTAATCTTTAGCCTGATATTTCTCTTTGCGAATTTTCCAATCGGTTCATTACTCAATGCCTGTAATAGGCAAGCTCGTAATACGATAAATATTGCCATTGCAATGGTTATAAATGTTGTGTTAAACCTTATTTTAATTCCGCGTTATACGTTTATCGGAACAAGCATTGCATCCTTAGTGTCTATATTTGCGCTCTTTGTACTTGGACTATATGTTACGCGTCAGATAATAACACCGAACTGGCGTTTCTTGATAAAAACATTAGCTAAAACCGTAGTATCGGCTGGTGTCATGATGGCCATGATATTTGCTTTAAAAGATTCAATTTCGTTTATACTTCTTATCCCAGTGGGTATAATACTGTATTTCATAATACTTTTTCTATTGCGTGGCTTTGGCCAGCAAGAATATATAAAAATCTATCAGGCTATTAGGAAAAAACTAATATGAAGAATTCTTTGTTAGCCACATTAGATTATCTTCCCAAGCATGGCGGGGTGGAGCGCTATTATCATAATATTGTTAGCCGCTTGCCACCTCAGGACATAGCTGTTTTAACACAACCCTATTCGGGTGGAAATGATTTTGATCTGAAGCAGGATTACAAAATAATCAGAAAAAAGTTACTGACTCACTGGCCTATTATTTGGCCTAAGTGGGCAAATATGATTCCTTATCTGAAAAGCTATATTGATCAGAACAAAGTTGAGGTAATACAGGTTGGACAAGTACTGCCTGTTGGTAACGCTGTCTATTATTTACAAAAATTGAAAAAGATTCCATACATTGTATATACTCATGGAATGGATATTACTATTCCACAAGCTCAGGCTTCAAAAAAAAGAATAATGCAAAAAGTTCTCCAGCAGGCAAGGTACATAGTAGCAAATAGTAGTTTTACAAAAGATGAGCTGTTAACGCTAGGGTTGCCAGATGATAAGATCAAGATTATTACACCAGGATGTGATTTGATTGGGGATACCCCGGACACAGCTAGGGTGGAAAAATTAAGACAGAAATATTCATTGGCAGAAAAAAAAGTTCTGCTTACTATCGGACGTTTAGAGAAGCGCAAGGGACATGACATGGTTATTAGCGCGTTAAACGAAATAAAAGACAAGCATTCGAATATCGTTTATCTAATAGTTGGTCAGGGGCAGTATGAAAACGAATTACGCAGTTTGGTAGAAAAGTACCAGCTAACGAATCAGGTAATATTTACCGGGTCGATAAACGACGAAGATCGTTCGGCTTATTATCAGCTGTGTGATATCTTTATTATGCCAGTACGTGAACTGTCGGATCGTGATGTTGAGGGATTTGGTATAGTATATATTGAAGCCAATGCTATGGGTAAGCCTGTCATAGGTGGACGGAGCGGGGGAGTCCGTGATGCTATTATTGATGGAGAGACAGGACTGATGGTAAACCCCAACGATGAACGGGACATAGCTAAAGCTATTGAAAAGCTGATAAATAATAACGAGTTGGCTCAGCGACTGGGGACTAAAGGACGCGTACGTGCTGAAAATGACTTCAAGTGGCTGGACAGAGCTAAGCAGGTTGAGCAACTGATCGAAACTATATGAACCCACCATATGACATATTAATGCTAAATATGTCGAGTTTCCAAGAATGGGAAAGCGGCATTGTTAATCGTAACTTTCACATACTTAAGCATTTATTGCAGAGCCAAGACGTTAGACGGGTGGTGGCAGTTGACTATTTGCCTTTTTCTTTGAGAAGAGGGTTTAAGTCATTTCTGGAAAACCAAGCTTTTGGAGCTAAAGGTAAAGTAATATATCGAGACTTAACTAATCGCCTAGTTCGTGTAGACTATTCAAGCTTAGGTAAGCATGTTGATAAGCTTTTTGTTTATTCTACGATCGATTCAACCGTTTCAGAGTCGCTGACCCTGCGTGCTTTTAAAAGGATTTTGAGAAAGCTGAGAATAGAAAGGCCTATCCTTTGGTCATATGTGCCACTTTTTACCTGGCCTTTTACAAAGTTGGATACAAGTTTAAAAATTTTTGACGCAGTCGATGATTGGCGCAATCATTCAGCCTATGAAGATAAGAGAGATAAGCTGGAGGAGAGCTATAAGGTCATAAAAAAAGAAGCAGATTTGATTTTCACCGTAGCCGATGATTTACGCTTGCTTTTTGACAATCAACCCAAGGTCTACTGGATTCCTAATGGTGTAGACTTTGATCGATGGCAGGGTCAGTTTGAATTTGAAGAAGATCTAAAGGGAATCACGCCACCAATCATTGGCTATGCAGGTGTAATACAAAATAGGATTGATCTAAAGCTGATTAAGCACGTGGCTGAGTCTAATCCAAACAAGTCTTTTGTCTTTGTCGGTATGGTTTGGCCTGAAGTTAATAAGGGCGAATTTGCCGCAAACGCTAATGTCCATTTCCTCGGTCAAAAACCATACAATGACCTTCCAAAATATATGACCCATTTTCATGTAGGCATTATTCCACATAAAGTTGATCCATTCACAAAATCAATGAACCCGCTGAAATTATATGAATACTTGGCCTGTGGTCTTCCGGTAGTTTCTACTCCGATCGCAGGCATGGAAATGTTCCCAGAATTTGTTAAAGTTGCTTCAGATTATGATTATTTCAGTCAACAAATTGATACCGCCCTAACTGAAGACAGTGAAATACATAGAATAAAACGCCGTGAAGCAGTAAAGCCTCATTCTTGGGAAACAAGGATGGATAAAATGATGAAATTAATAAAGGGAAATGGCTGATTAGAGATTATTCTTACTATAACTATGAAACTTTTATTAAAAGGCATTGGTGCCAGCCCAGGTCATGTAAAAGGAAAAGCTAGACTGTTTTCACCTGGAGATGATTTGTCCGATTTTAAGGAAAACGATATTTTAGTAACTAGACTCACCGACCCGTCAATGGTACAAGCCATGATAAAGGCGGCCGCCATTATCACTGATATCGGTGGCATAATATCCCACCCGGCAATTTTAAGCCGAGAGATGGGTATACCTTGTATTGTTAATACCAAAAAAGCCACCAAGAAGATTAAAACTGGTATGAATCTTTATGTAGACGGGGAAAGGGGGAAGATATATGTCTTGGATTAATGGCTATTCCAGATCAATTCTGAATTTTTATAAAGGTCAGGTAATTGGAGCCATGCAGCCGTTGGATTTCTACCACTTTTTTCCTCTCTGGTATGACCTTTGGGTGTCTCGGATTGCCCAGGCTATTCAAATATTAAAATTAGAAGACATGCCCTATCAGGAGATTAAAGGAATTTTACCCGGCTCTTCGAATTTTAGGACAATTATTAAAAAGTTAATAGTGGCCTATCGCGGTCATCCGGCCAGGCCAGCAGACTATAAAACAGTTTCTAATTTTCTGGCACGGATGTTACAGGAATGCTGTCCGAACGATCCTTTTGCGTTCAAATCTAATCCAGTTCACAGCCCAGCCGAGGTAAACGAACTGATAAAAAGCGTCGATTGGTCGGTTGCTGATAAACAAAGCGCTCGTCTGATCGGTCAATTAATAACTTCGGCCGGGTCAATGGTTCACGGATTGTATAACGATGTGGTAACGGATTTTGCCTGGGATGCCTATGGACCATATCAAGCTGATTACTCCAATGAACACCATGTTTATCTAATTCGCCACTTTAAGAATTTACAGCCAGAGAGCTTATGGGAGGATAAGTACCTGCCCAGCATTAATGAACTGACAATACATACGCTTTATCAGGGCATTGTTTGGGAGATAAATTTTTGGGGATGTCATACTATTTCCCATGGCCAGTCGCCTGTAACAGCTATGAAAAAGTTGGCTGTTTACGCTAATAACAATTTACTGGACTTATACAACCCTCTGTCACTTATCGACGAATTATCAGACCGGGCATCTAAACTATATCAGAGAATAAGGCAGATGGACTTGGAAGAGCTTAAATTAATGGTTATGAGGCAGGAATGTTATCAATTTAAGGAGTTAATGGAAAAAGCCGGCCTTGATTGGCAGCCGAATGACGAGATGATTGACAGAATAAAAAATAAACCGTTGTTGAAAGGAATATTCCCGCTGGACAAATTTATTGAAAGCAGAAAAGATTTTAATGAGATATTCGGTATCAAGAAGTTTGAGGAAGAGGTAATTAGTAGATAAAAACGAAAAAATCTGATAAAATATGATATATGCTAAAAGAATCTAACTATTTCAAAATCATAACAGCAGTACCAGTAAAATATGCTAAAAAGATGCGTCAGGCACTAGGTAATGCCGGAGCAGGTGTACAAGGGAACTATTCTCATTGTAGCGGTTCACATAAATCAACCGGTCGATTTACTCCTCTAGCTGGGGCTATACCAGCAATTGGAGAAGTAGGAAAACCAGAAGAAGTTGATGAAGAAGTTATTGAAACGTTATGCCACAGGGATAAGCTTGAGGAGGTAGTAAAAGCGTTAAAAGCTGTCCATCCTTATGAAGAACCACCCATTGACATACTCAAGAGATTTGAGGTAGAGTAGGAAATTATGCCGGAGTAGCCCCGACGTGATTGTAATGAAATCAGTCGGGATCCCGACACTCGCAGGGTCGTCGGGACTCAACGGCCCGTCTCGCCAGACGAGCTGGACGAGTCGAGGCGGGTAGAGCAACTGTTCAATTTAGTAGAATATTATTTTGCCACCCTAGCTCAGTGGTAGACCTGCCCGCCAGTCGCCGGGTGCCGATGTAGCTCAGTGGTAGAGCAACTGTTTTGTCTCCCTACGGGAGATCTGCCGAAGGCAGATAAACCATATTCGTTAATAATAAATTTAATACGCCGGAGTAGCTCAACGGTAGAGCAACGCTTTTGTAAAGCGTAGGTTGGGGGTTCGATTCCTCTCTCCGGCTCCACGGGTCAAAGCGCCCTGCGGATTGCGCGTAAGCAAGTAAGTTTCTTTCGCTCCATCCTTAGGGCGTATGCCCCTTTCCCCAAAAATACTGTCGCATTTTCGGGGTCCTCCGATAATTAACTAAGAAAACCAGATGTCGCAAGATAACTTGATCAAACTGGAATGCACCGAATGTAAAAAGGTGAATTATCATTCCCACAAGAACAAAAAAATACTCAAGAATAGACTTGAGCTGAAGAAATTCTGCAGGCAGTGTAAGAAACATACACCACATAAAGAAACAAAGTAATTACAAATTACGAATTAATTAATGTTTGGTTATTGACGGGTAACCGCGGAGAAAGATTTATGAAACCCTTCAATATCCAAGAACGCACTTTTCAATTTAGTCTTAATATGCTTGGTTTGGTTGATTAATTTCCGTATTCTGTTAGTATGAGCATAGTAAAGAAACAATTAATCCGTTATGCAACTTCAGTTGGTGCTAACTTAGCTGAAGGGAGTGGTGGTAGTTCTCGCAAAGATTTTCTATACTACTTATGCATTTCTAGAAAATCATGCTATGAAACTGTGTATTGGCTAAGAATTGTAAATTCTAGGATTGACTCATGAGAGATAAAAAGTTTATTGAACGAATGTCAAGAGATTTCAAAAAATTCTATCTACAATAATTCTAAATACAAAAAAATAAAAGTTCGTAATTTGTTATTAATAATTCGTAATTAATGACTAATATAGTCATTCATTATACCTGTCCTGATACACAGTCGGAGTTAACGATAGAATCAGGCAATCTACAGCTAATTCTTGGTGCGGATCGTGAAAGTAAGTCCAATGCAGAAGCTGAATTAGAATGGCTAGTTACGCGTATAAATAACCTAACGCAAAGATTTCCAGATAAGCAATGGGGGTTGTTAGTTAGCCTAAAAAAAGTAAAAGTTGAGCAAAAAGATTATGTTCTCTGGGAGGAGTTGTTTAAATTAATATTCAATAATAATAAGATTAAAGCAGTTGCTGTTCTAGAGGCGGCTCGAACATTTCAGATGGTTATCCGGAAAACCATGATAAAAAATACTAAGGAAACCGG
>JAHIZJ010000137.1 GCA_018814765.1 Patescibacteria group bacterium | reverse complement strand
GATATTTTTAAATATCCATGAGTACGCAGCCCTGCGATCTTTCACAACCTCCTGGATCGTGAATATCACGTCGGCGGTGTCGAGCTCTTTCCTGTTGTGGAAGAGAACCCCGTCCTTCAGCTTGAAGTAGTAAGTGAGCCTGTCGTCGGACTCCACCGGCAGCTTGTCGAGAAGGAAGGGAACGGGATTCCCGTTCGCGTCCAGCTTCACAAGCGGCTCGAAGACGGAGCTTATGATCATCAACTCATCGTCCGACGCGGCCCGCGCCGGGAGGAGCCGCGAGGAGACGTCCTGCACGCCGACCCGGATTTCTCCACCGAAGCGGGGGGGCAGGGCGGAGAAAGCAACTCCGCAAAAGAATAGTGCCGTGATGACAAAGTTTAAACAAATGAAGTGCGAGGCGCGAGGTGCGGGGTGCGAAGTGAAAAAAGAAAAGATTAAGCGCAATGGCACAGACGGCACAGAGAAAAATCCACATTCTTTTCTTTGCGGTCTATGTGAATTCCGTGTTCCTGTGTTTGTTTTGTTTGTCATTGGCCTTTGTCGCACTCTTCTTGAAAATTATATCAAAATCTATACATTATGCTATGAAGGCAGCAGAGAGGCGGATTCTATTGAAATTCAGGAAGTACATGATTTTGTCTGTCGTATGCGTCATGCTCGCGGCGTGCCTGTGCGCGGTGTCGCGGGGGGCGCCGGAGTACAGGATCAAAATCGGTTCCCTCGTCACGCCGCAGAGCGAATGGGGAAAAGTGGTCGGGAAGGTCATACGCAAATTGGAGAAACAGTCCGGCGGCCGGGTGAAGATCGAGCACCTGCACAGCGGCATGCTGGGCGGGGGCCAGAGTATGATGGAGATGGTGCTGCACGGCGGCATACAGGGCGCGGGGATACCCTCCGCCAACCTCGCGGCCGTGGTGCCCGAGATGCACGTGCTGGAGCTTCCGTTTCTGTTCGACGACTACGACGAGGCGTACTACCTCATCGACAACGTGCTTGAGCCGTACCTGCGGAAGAAACTGGAGGATAAGGGGCTGCTCACCTCGGCATTCCTCGAAAACGGCCTCATGGAATTCGTCGCCCCGCGCTTCATCCACAGGCCAGAAGACCTGAAGGGGCTCAAAGTCGGCTGCTGGGAGTCTCCCGTTCACATCGCCTTCTGGGAGGCCCTCGACGCGAACCCAATCCCAATCCCCGTGACAGAGGTGATGAACGCGCACGCGCGTGGCATAGTGGACAGCGGGGCGAACACCTTCAACGCGCTCATCGCCTGGGACCACCTGTTCGGCACGGCCATCAAGCGGGAAGATATTTACATCACCGAGGTGAAGTACTCCTACCAGGCGGGGATTCTGGTCATGCACAAGCGAACCTGGGAGTCATATCCGCCGGATGTGAGAAAAATGCTGATGAAATCCCTCAGTGATATGACGCTGCAACTCCGGAAGACCCTGCGCGAAGCGGAGCCGAAATCGCGAAAGGAACTGCTGAAACGCGGATACCATGTGACTACGATGCCGCCGGAAGAGCGCGGGGTGTTCATGGAAAAAACGAAAAGCGTCTACAATAAATTTGAAAAGCAGGTGGGGAAGGAATTTTTGAAAAAGGTGCTTGAGGAGAGGGAAAAATACAGGGAGTCAAAGAAGAAGGCGGAGTGATTTCAGCTTTCAGTCACCAATCTATAGTCTTCAGTAAAAGATTTTCCACGCACTACGCACCACGCACTACGCACTATCTATTGGGCCTTGATCAAGTTGAGGAATTTCTCCGCCTCGGCGCCGACGCTGTTGCCGGGATCGATTTCAAGAGCGGCCTCCAGATACTTCTTTGCCTCGGCCGAGCGGCCGGAGCCCATCAGGACGTAACCGCATGAGAGCTGGAGTCTCTGGACCCCGGGATGGGCGATCGCGGCTTTAACGAGGGTTTCGATCGCTTCGTCGGCCTTGCCGGAATAGAACAGCGCCAGGCCAAGGTCGTTCAGGGTGTTTGGGTCGTCGGGGCTGGATTCTATCTTCGACCTGTACTGTTCGGCGGCTTCGGCGTAGCGGCCGG
>JAHIZJ010000048.1 GCA_018814765.1 Patescibacteria group bacterium | reverse complement strand
TCAGTCTGAAGGTACCATCTGGCTCGAAGTTCACGGGGAAATGGAGAGTGTGTTTTGTTCATATTTCCTAGGGTTATTTATGAGTTAACCTTTGTAACCCCTAGGATACCAGATTGTTACCGGATAAGGTTAACTGTACAAACTCTTGACAAATAAAATAGATCGTGTATAATACTTTAGTTACGTTATTGCGGGGACTTGATGGGCCGCCACTCTGGTGCCCCATTCGCCCCCCAGCCCACTCCGGCCAATTCGACCAAATGCAAGCCATTCGTAGGCAAGGCTTGCAGGGAAGGAGGATGACTCAATAATGTACACTTGCTTTCATTTGGGCTAGACGCCGACAGCAACGGTGCCGGGTGCCCTTAATGCCCTAAACCACTTTGCTGGTGCTTCATTCGTATGAGGGCGTGACAACCACGATAGGTTGCGTTCTCGCAATTGTTGCGAGGGTATGTAATCGGCCGTCATAAAAAGATTGACGCCTTTACTACCCTTGCGAATCCACGACAAAATGTTCGTTAGGCATCGTACACGCCGGCGAACAAGGGAGGCGACTCCGATGGAGCATAACTACAGGATTTGGGCAGATGTTGATAGCACCAACGCTGGGCTGCCCTGAAAAATGTCCCTTAATCTAGTTGCTCATCCGCGCCTATGTTCGAGGCGTAATCCACCAAAAGCCTCGGTGGTCGTGGTCATGAACACGTTTCGGCTCTCCGACTCGAATGTCGGTCAATTGCCGATATGGGGTGGCGTTACTGCGAGCTTGTCATGGTAATGCTTAGCTCACTTCAAAAAGAAATAATTGTTGCTTTCCAGGGGACAGGAGTGGTATTTTCCCGCGCCGCGGCCGGGCATCACGACCGCGACGCCAATCCGACCGCCCTTTCCCTGGCTCGTCAGAACCCGATTGTACCGGACGCCAACTCGGCTCCGGCGCTCGGAGGATGAACAACTTGCCAATGGCGCCAATCCGGTCGCTCCAAGCGATCGTATTCGGCCACCGCTGGCAATGTCTCCCCCGACTATAGGCGCGTTATCAGACACGCCTGCTGGGTTCCGACGCGGGGTGGAGTATGTTCTTGGGATCGGTGCGGATACCGCATCGCCCTATGAACACTCCACCCCCTTTTTTTTATTTACATAGAACCAACTATTTAAGATGGTCGTGGATTATAAATAAAAGGAATACACTATTGCTTTAGCCACTGTAAATAATCCGCCGAAGTTCCCAGAATATCAAACGACTATGATCAGCCACAACGTAGGCAGATATATAATAGCCACAGTAAATGCTTGTCCCCGACTGGATCGGGGAACCCCGCTGTAGCCATTGCTTATCCAATAACACCACTCTTGCCAAGCGAATAGCGGGGTCAGATTTGGCTAGGATAAACGTTTGTCCTCTTACGGCGAATTTGACAATGGCCAAATTTTCTAATAAGCTACCTCACAGGAATAAACGTTGATTCATAAAGAGGGGGGGGTTGCAATGCGCTCATTCTATTTTTGGTTTCGTGTCTGCCGACCGCATAACTGTCTGACAGCAGCGCTCGGCACTTGGATTATTGCCTTGCTGTCAAATGGTCCGGAATGGATTACCTCGGTTAAGTTGGCCGCTTCTCTTAGTATGGGAATTGGCTGTCTAGGCGCTAGCCTTTTTCACTACGGAGCTGCCAACAAGATGTATGCTAGAAAGCACTGGGACAATGTCGAGGTTGAGAATCCAAAACTTCTTATTGTCCTTGGTCTTCTGGCCTTTGCCGTATCGATACTGCTGGCGTTAATGTTCCTACCCACAACAACCTGGTTCGTGGTCTTCTACAACACTATCGCGATAGTCCTCTACTCACGTGTACTGTCACGACACTGGGTAACGAAGAATGTGGTCATTGCTGTTGTATGCACTACGCCCATTCTACTGGGGTGGTTGTCGGGCCAGAGACTTCATTCTGCTGTGCCATTTGGCATCATAACGATTTTCTGCGCTTATTGGGCGAGAGAGATTGTAAAAGATGTCACAGACATCGAAGCCAACCAAGGTATTCGCGTGACACTACCTATTTGGCTGGGCATTGTCTGGGCTAGAAGAATCGCGGGAATCTTTGCCAGCCTTGGCTTTATATCCCTTCTAGCGCTGGGAAATCAGCTCAAAACAGAGTCAACATTAGTGACTCTTCCCTATCTCTGCTCTTTGCCTCTTTTCTTCATGATCGCATATTCACTTTTAAAGCGTCGCACAAATGGTCGCGAAGCAAGGTGGATTTTAGCTGGTACTTGGCTAATCATGATTTCGTTCCTTGGCCTTAGATTCAGTCTTCTCTAGCAGCTTTCTCGAGCTGCTTTTTTCTTGACAATAACTAAAATTACAAATATTATGCATTTATCACAATCGTCCTTTTACCAATAAATGAGTGGGGTGTCATCATGATAGTACGTCCCATGAATATCAGAACTCTTGTTCGAGATTGGAATACTAACGTAGTCTTCAGAGCAACGGTACAAAACAAACAAATGAAAGTTGGAAAGGGCGGATATTTCTTTGATCTCAACGGGATACTATGCAAGGCTGTTGGAAGAAAAGGCGCTACAATCATTTATCGTAGAGTTGATCTTTCAGGGCGCCGTCTCTATCAAAAAAAGGAGACCACTAGGCTCAAATGGTTCCATGTGATAACACTCTTACCACTACAGGGGTCGTTCATTGGTTAGGCAACTTCCGTACACCGTTCAATTTGAGCGGTTTTTTTATTATTATGTAAGCGAGCCTTACCTGCCCGCCATAGCCTAGGCAAAGGTGGGAGGCTCGCCTGCTGATATATAACCCATAATGCATATGGACTAATATCTATTCCATCGTCTCCTTAATCGTCATCAAGCCTGTAATAGCACTGCGTTCCTGTTCATCAAGTTTACTGGAAATATATTTAATGTTTCGTTCCATTTCCGGAACAAAAACATATTCCAAGGCATTTACCCTACGACGGGTTTTTTCTATTTCGATGGATAGCAACCTAGCCGAATGCTCAATCTGTGCCAGCTGTACAATATTAGCCATAGAATCCGAAAATATCTTGAGTGATTTATCCAGGCCAGCAGCTGTTGTAGACAACGAATAGCTGACAAAATCCCCTTCTTCTTGATAATCAAACTGCGGCACCATAACACTCATTACATTCTTTGTTTTGACATCAAGCTTTATCTTTTTTGATGGTACTGCTAGGGCTTCTTCAGTAACCTCAGGACGCATATCAGCGGCTGCAAAAACAAAAGACTTAAAACCATCTGACATTGAGGCTTCAACTTTGGCTCGCAGATCCCTAGCTTGTCGGACAATCTGCATAAAATCCTTCATCAAGCCATCTCTTTTTTCTTTTAAGAGTTTGTGACCACGACGAGCAACTTTCAGCTTATTTTTAAGCCGGATGAGCTCCATACGAGTTGGATTTATCTTTTGGGCCATGGATTAAATTCAGAATTAATAATTTATAATTAATAAGCCAGATTATCGTTTTTGTTACTTATTGCTTCCTAACTGTTATTTCTTTGGTAAATATTTCTTAATTTATACGTTCACTATTATTTCTCCATCCACGTAAGCGTAAATCTGTGTTTGCGCAATCTAGCTGAAAATACTTCGCCGCAAACACAGATTTGCGGCTACGAGATTCTAAATTATTCTTTAGCCTTAGTCTTTGGTAAATACTTTTCTATTTGCTCTTCTTTAAGACGTTTTAACTCTGATTTAGGTAAGATAGTGAATAAATCCCAACCCAAGTTCAAGGTTTCTAGAATATCACGGTCTTCATCCTCGCCCTGACGAATATAACGATTTTCAAACTGTGAAGCAAATTCCACATACTTCTGATCAACTTCGGATAGTGCAGCTTCACCCAAGATAACAGCCAACTCTTTTGCTTCATTACCACGAGCATAAGCCGCATAGAGCTGATTGAACACACCTGAGTGATCATCACGGGTTTTTTCTTCACCAATACCCTTAGGCATTAGACGTGATAAACAAGGTAAAACGTCAACCGGCGGCATGATTCCCTGTTTGTGCAAGGGGCGTGAAAGCATGATTTGTCCTTCTGTAATGTAGCCAGTAAGGTCTGGGATTGGATGAGTCTTGTCATCCTCAGGCATGGTTAAAATAGGAATCTGCGTAATAGACCCTTCACGTCCTTTGATTCGTCCGGCTCTCTCATAGATGGTCGATAGGTCGGTATAGAGATAGCCAGGATAGCCACGACGACCTGGGACTTCTTTGCGGGCAGCGGAAACTTCACGTAAAGCTTCACAATAATTAGTCATATCCGTTAGTATTACCAATACATGCATATTTTTCTCAAATGCCAGATATTCTGCGGTCGTCAAAGCTAGTCGAGGCAAAGTGATTCGTTCAACCACCGGATCATCAGCTAAATTGATAAACATGACCGCCCGCTCAATAGCACCCGTCTGATGAAACTCATTTGTGAAATATTCTGCCTCTTCAAAAGTAATACCCATAGCTCCGAAAACTACTGCAAACTGCGATTTGTCAGCCTCAACCTTCCCTTGTGGATTAACTTTTACCACCTTGGCTTGTCGGGCGATTTGCGCTGCAATGTTATTGTGAGGCAATCCGGCGCCTGAAAAGATGGGTAGCTTCTGACCCCGAACTAACGTATTTAGTCCATCAATTGTTGAAATACCTGTCTGAATAAAATCATTTGGATAGTCACGCGAATACGGATTAATAGGATTACCACTAACACTTAACTTTTTTTCAGCAATAATTTCACCACCATTGTCTTTAGGGTTTCCTGCACCGTTAAAAATACGACCCAGCATTTCACCAGACACAGGCAGCTCCATAACCTTACCCATAAACCTAGCTTTTGAGTCTTGCATACTTATGCCACGTGTATCTTCAAACATCTGTACAACGGCTCGATCTTGTGAAATTTCCAAGACACGCCCACGACGTTTACTCCCATCAGGTAGCTCTACATCAACTAATTCCTCGTACTTTACCCCCTCAACTCCCTCGACGATAAGAAGCGGTCCGGCTACTTCTTTGATTGTTTTATATTCTTTCTG
>JAHIZJ010000047.1 GCA_018814765.1 Patescibacteria group bacterium | reverse complement strand
TTAAATACAGGGCAGGAGGTAAGCACTATAGTTAGTATAATATCAGAAGGGGAGGTGGTAGCCAGCGAAACGGAGTTTCAAGTGTTAGAGGGCTGGACAGCGGCTGATATTGCTAGACAATATGGTGAACTTTTTTCAAAGTTTATAAGTAATGAAGCCAGTGACTTAGAAGATGATTTTCTAAGTGAAGTGGCTGTTACTGACTCAAGAGATATTATACCGGGACAGCCATATTGGTTTTTGGTTGATAAGCCATATATGGCAAATCTGGAAGGATATTTATTTCCTGATACCTACAGAGTTTATAAGGATGCGACACCTGCTCAGATTGTCCAAAAGATGCTGAATAACTTTGAAATTAAATTAAATGACGAGCTAAAAAGCAAAATTGAACAAAGCGGTTTGACTATTTTTGAGACTGTAACTTTAGCTTCGATCGTTGAAAAAGAAGTAAGAACAGATAAGGACAGGCGACTGGTGGCTGACTTATTTCTACGACGGATGGAGAATGGTATGCCTCTGCAATCAGATGCCACAGTCAACTATGTAACAGGTAAAAGTGAGCTTCAGCCGACAATAGACGATACAAAAATGGAGTCACTTTATAATACTTATTTGCATCAAGGGTTGCCTCCTGGTCCTATTTGCAATCCGTCGTTAGCCAGTATATCAGCGGTTGTAAACCCGGAACCAAACGACTATGTCTATTATTTAAACGCACCTGATGGTCAAACATATTTCAGTAAAACATTCGAGGGACATAAGATTAATAAAGCTAAGTATCTATAAATGAGAAGAACAGTCATTATTTCTCTTGGCGGATCATTAATAGTACCTCAACCGGGATACATTGATGTTAAATTTATGAAAAAGTTTCGCACTGAAATAATTAACTTTGTAGCAAGAAATGATAATCGAGTAATTATAGTATCGGGAGGAGGTAGACTGAATAAAAGATATAATTCAGCAATACAAGAAATAGTAAAACCAAGCTTAATTGATCTGGATTGGCTCGGAATCTCAGCTACCAAGCTCCACGCAGAATTTGTCCGTATTATGTTTGGCCAAAAAGCACATCAGCAGATAATTGATAATCCTACAAAGAAAATTAATACCGATAAACAAATATTGTGTGGCGGTGGTTGGAGACCAGGTTGTTCCACCGACAAAGATTCTGTTTTATTAGCCAAGACATATGGAAGTCATGAGGTTATCAATCTGACAAATATTGATTATGTCTATACAAAGGATCCTAGGAAATTCAAAAACGCAAAAAAAGTAAAAGACACTACATGGACAGAATATTTCAAAATGATTCCAAAGAAATGGTCTCCACGATTAAATACTCCATTCGGCCCTCCGGCGTCAAGATTAGCCAAAAAGTATGGGGTAACAGTGTCGATTATTAACGGTAAGAAGGTGAGTAATTTAAAGAAAGTTTTATTAAGAAAAACCTTTAAGGGCACCACCATATATCCATAATTTGACATAATTATGTGGTTTGATATAGTCAATATAGCCACAGACAGAAGGTCCCGAGAGGGGTAATGGTTAATTAGTCCGCCTTCCGAGGTAATAAATGGAGTATTATTTGGTCTGTGGTAGTAAAGCAGACTTTTTTAATGAAAAAAAATGCCAAAAACACGAGCCAAAAAGAAGGACGAAGTAGAACAGCTGGTAAATAAGGTAAAAACCAGCCAATCCGTTATTATTGCTAAGCTGGAAGGACTAAAGGTCAATGATGCACAGGAATTACGTAAAAATCTACGAAAAGAAGATGCTCAAATAGTAGTTGTAAAGAAGACCTTACTCAAAAAATCATTAGAGGAATTGAAGTATGAGCTACCGGACCTAACTAGGCTTGAAGGAATTATCGGTATTGCCTTTGCCCAAGACGAGGTAACGGCTGCAAAGATACTAAAAGACTTTTCTAAGACGCATCCTCAGGTTGAGCTTAGTTCAGGTTATCTAGATGGTAAAGTGCTTGATCAAGTTAGTGT
>JAHIZJ010000046.1 GCA_018814765.1 Patescibacteria group bacterium | reverse complement strand
TGAACTTTAGCCTTCTTTCTTTTTTTAGAAGCAATGTCTGAAATCTGGCGCGCCATTGTAAAAGAACAGACAGGTAAAATTATTTTTTTATCAATAGCTTGAGCAATTTCATCCGGTTGAAAATAGCTCAAAACCATTATATGTTTTTTGATCTTATTTCTTCTTAAAGTTATTGCTTCAGATAAACTAACCACCCCGATCATTGATACACTTGATGATATCGACCTGGCAACCTCAACAAGGCCATGTCCGTAGGCATTACTTTTGAGCACAGGCATCAGAATAACTCTTTTTCCAACTAGCTTCTTGAAGCTGGCTAGATTTTTTCTAAGGGCAGTTTTGCTAATCTCTACCCAAGTAAGATATTTGTTTTTCATCAGAATAATTATACAATATTTGCGCTTTTTGTGATAGTATATAAGTAATTACTAATGACTAATTATAAATTAATAAATAATAATCAACTTCATAATTCTAGAGAACCGTTCAAACCAACTTTCCTGCCATCTCGTCTTCAAACCGACTTTCCCGCCACATTAATTCAAAATTAAGGAAGGCGGGACCCCGCCGAATGGCGGTGGTAGTCGGGTTATATAGAGTCAGTCCTTGACGCCACTAAAGTGGCTATGAAGAGAATGGGTAATATTTAATTTTTTTAGTGCTTGATAATTGACTATTATAAAACTATGTGCGGAAGATTTACTATCATTAGCGAAGACAAGGAGCTGGAAAAAAGGTTTGGTGCTACTATATCCACGCCAATTACCAAACACTACAACGCAGCTCCATCGCAACAGCTCCCCCTAATCACAAATGACAAGCCCAAGAATATTCAGCTGGGTAAATGGGGCATAAAACCTGTTTGGCTGAAAAACAACAAAGGCACAGGATTTATCAATGCCCGCGCTGAGACTTTGATAGAAAAACCATCTTTTAAAAATGCTTTTTTGAATAGAAGATGCCTTGTGTTATCAGATAGTTTTTTTGAGTGGGATCGCTTAGGTGGCACCAAAAAACCGTTTCGCATATTATTAAAAAACGAACAGCCTTTTGCTTTTGCCGGAATATGGGAAATGACCAAAACAAAAGATGGTCTCTTTGTCCCCTCTTTTTCTATAATAACCACATCACCTAATTCGTTGATATCAAAAATACATCATCGTATGCCGGTCATCTTGCATCAGGATGATGAACAAGAATGGTTGAAGAAAGAAATCGATATCACAAAAAGTCTGGATTTACTCCAGCCCTATCCTACAGAAGAGATGAATATGTATGAAGTTTCTAGTAAGGTTAATTCTTATGCTAATGATGTGGCGGGGGTGATTGAGGGGGTGTAAAGATTATGAGGGTTTTTTATGCTTATAATATTTTTAAATATTTGCAACTAAAACACGTTCGGTATTAAACAACCTTGATGTTTTCTTAATATCCTTCTTTTGAGTTCCATATTTTATATGACATTCAATATTCCTTCTTTCACAAAAGGCATTTACAACATTTGAGCATTCATCATAAAATTCCTTGTAACCAACATATTTCGAAGCTTCTACGTTATAGTTGAGTTTTCCAAATACTATCTTATCAACAAATGATATCTTGTTTAGGATGTTTTTTAAGTTCTGTATTATTAAATTTGGAGTAGGATATGGCTCCATGCTAATCCAAGTTTTTAACCCATTATCATTTAAATGTTTTAATGCTCGTATTCTGCTTCTAAAAGGAGCAGAATATGGTTCAAATCTTTTTTTATAATCATCATTTAGTGATATTAAAGTTGTTCCATACTCATTGTTGCTACCATACTTTATGGTATTCTTTAACACCTTAGGATAAACCCCTTTTGTTAGAACAACACTGCGTATATTGTCTTTGTTAAGTCTTTCTAATATTGCTAATGTTAGTTTTTTTACCTCAGGATATTTATACATAAACGGATCGGTGCTAAAACATAAATGAACAAATTTAATATCTTTCTTATATTTTGGTATTTCATTTTCTAAAAGCTCCAAAGCATTTGATACCAGCTTTGGCTTTATCCAATCATTATAATTTTTTATCACACCACACCTTTTCTTTAGCATCATTGCATAGCATGGATATCTACAACCATGAGAACATCCTTCAACATGATTAATACAATAATCAGAATACTCTACGCCACTCTTATACAGTAGACTTTTTCTCACGATACTCCTCATATGTACATTATATCAAACAATACTATTAAATCAAAGTTAGTTGTTTGTCAATTTTTAATGCTTTTTTAAAAAACTTTTTACCCAAACTATTACTAGATATAAAATATAGATGGTATAATTGTACGTTTTTACTAGATCGTATTGCTTTTGACGAATGACTTTCTTTATAAGCAGGGTTACAGCTAATAATAGATTTACTATATAGACGAAGTACTTCCTGATAAACGCCTATTAAACTATTTTGGTTTTTTATTAGATTTACAGAATTTTCAATACCTAAAAATTCATCAAGTGGAAGTGATTTCTTTATAGTTCTCCAATTAGCAAGATTTCTCTTTACAGCCATTTCATAAGGAAATAATTCTATAATGTCTTTTTTTGTATTATTATACTCTAATATCTTTTTAAGTGTTTTGTATTTAAAGTCTAAACCAGTGGGATCTGCAAAAAATAGACACAAACTACCTTTTGGTATCAATTTTAAAACATCATCAATGCGATCATTACAATCACCTACGATAAACTCTTTTTTACAATTTTCTAAACCCTTAAGTCTTGATTTAAGATATGAAATAGATTTTTTATTTTTGTCAACAAATATATATTTTTTAAAATGTTTTGCATACTTTACAGCTATTAGGGGTGATGATTCATTCCATTTTTCATTCTGATAATCATAACACATTCCAGGACCTGAAAATAAATCAACATATACTAGAGAATTCCATTTATTTGAAACAGCTTTAAACATGTCAATGTATCTTTCAAGTATTTTCAGCTTATCAAAACTCCATGGGCCAACACATCGAAAAGGATATCCGTCAGGTGCAGATACATGAGGACATATTCCCCCACTTTGTTCTAACGATTTTTCTCTTTTACAATCACATGACATAAATATATATTATACAACTATCTTCTTACTAACACAGGTAGCAGTAAGTTCTGTCTTAGGATATTGTTGTGGATAACTGTACTATTCCAACTTCGGTAAATCTTCGGTATAATATAATTATATCAAATATAATAAGGTTGTCAATATTATGCCCACATTAACTAAAAGACAAAAGCAAATACTAGATTATATTGGAGATTACATTGAAAAAAAGGGGTATTCTCCTACTTTTGAAGAGATAGGTAAGAATTTTAAGCTTTCAGCTTCTTCTACTATTCATCAACACATAAAGTCATTAATTAGTAAGGGCCTAATAACAAAAAATAATTATGGAGCAAGAAGTATTGAATTAGCAAAGAATGAAATTGAAAATAACATACTTATTGAAATTCCTGTTTCTGGAACAATTACAGCGGGCCAACCAATTGAAGCAATAGAAGTAGGTGGTGAAACTATTTCAATTGCGAAAAATAACTTAAGCAGATTTGAGAAATATTTTGCATTACGTGTTATTGGCGATAGCATGATTGATGAAGGAATATTTAATGGTGATACAGTAATAATAAAAAAACAATCTTCTGCTGAAAACGGACAAACTGTTGTTGCTATTATTGATGACAATGAAGCGACTTTAAAAAAACTATATCGTGAAAATAACCGTTTTAAATTACAGCCATCAAATCAAAATATGCTTCCAATTTATAGAAAGGAACTGGAAGTAAGAGGTATAGTTGTTAAAATAGTTAGGGATATAAATAATCAGAGCGAAGATAAAGGATATAGAACGCTTGACTTATTCGCTGGAATCGGTGGGATAAGACTAGGTTTTGAAAAGGCGGGATTCAAAACCGTATTTGCAAATGATTTTGAAAAGTTGTGTAAGAACACTTATGATCTAAACTTTAAAGATTCTAAGCTAATAGTAGAAGATATAAGAAAGATTGGGATTGAGGATCTTCCTGATTTTGATTTTCTTATCGCAGGATTTCCTTGCCAGGCTTTCTCTGTCGCTGGATATCGTCACGGGTTCAAGGATAAAAAGAATCGAGGCAATTTATTCTTTGATATTGCTAGTATTATAGAAGCGAGAATGCCAGAGGGATTCCTACTAGAGAACGTAAAAAATCTGAAAGGACATGATAAGGGAAGAACTTTTGAAGTCATTTCGAAAACTCTTAGTTATCTAGGATATTATGTGAAGTCAAATGTACTAAATAGCATGGAGTACGGTAACGTTCCACAGAATCGTGAACGTATATACATTGTTGGATTTAAGAATAAAAAACATTTTGATAATTTTCAGTTTCCTAAACCAAAAAAACTGACTGTAAAAGTATCTGATTTGTTAGTTAATAAAGTAGATGCAAAATATTACTATAACTCTAAACCTTTATATAGAAAACTAAAAGATAAAATTACAGACGAAGGAAAGGTATATCAGTGGCGACGGAAGTATGTCAGAGAAAATAAAAAGGGCGTCTGCCCAACGCTCACTGCAAACATGGGTATGGGTGGTCATAATGTACCAATAATAAAAGATAAAAAAGGGATTAGAAAATTAACTCCTCTTGAGTGTGCTAGACTTCAGGGCTTTCCAAAGTCTTATAAACTTCCTAATATTTCAGAATCAGCATTATATAAACAAATTGGAAACTCTGTAAGTGTACCAGTGATTGAAGCTATAGCGAGACAAATAATGAATGCTATGCAATGATCACCATACTTTTACTGCTTCTGCAATAGGTTTAATTTTATAATTTGCAATAATTTCTTTTTTTATACATAATCTTGGTCGCCTCTTTTCGTCTTGCTGATCCTTTAAGGTTTGTTTTTTATTTACTTTATTCTCGTAAATAAGATTGTTAGGTATTTTATATATATCAAACAGACCATCTACTTTTCCGCCATTATAAAAATCAAGAAAATACAAATCATCCCACTTTGACCTTGGACCAAAAGAAGTTAAATCAAACGCAACGCTACAAGCTTTTATTTGCTCAGCTCTTTTTGTTATAGTGTTAAAAGTATCGAACGATGTATTTGATAAACCCTTTGCAGAAATGAATCTTGAGGACCCTGACCACAAACAGAATGCCACTTCCGATAGTCCTTCTGGTAAATTTGGTTCTCTCGATTTATAGTTTCTCATTCCAATTTTTAGCTCATGCCATAAATCAAACGCCCTTTTCCACATCTCACCATCTGATTTCGCAAATTCCATTATTTCTAACACACATTTTTCTGAAAACACAACAGCTTCTATTTTTTTTATGTTCATATGCAATATTATTAATTATTTATCCCTCAACCACCTTCTGATAACACGGGTAGCAGTAGGCTATGTCTCAACCTTACTATCAAATCATTAAAAAATCAACCCCTTTCCCCCATTGACATTCCCCCAAAAAACCTCTAACTTCAAATCAGGAAATTGGTCTTTCACAACCTATACTGGGAGGGTCTGGAGATGAAGTCGTTATTCGTTAACATGGGGATCGTGCTGGGTTACTTTTTACTAGTAACAAGTATTTGTGTTCCTTCACTTGCCCTAGGGCAGGATGTGATCTGGGAAGTGCCGTTGTATAACCCCGAGGGACAATCAAAACAGCTCCAACTTGACGATGATCCCGAACCTGAACTCATTCAGGAGGCTTCTGGTGTTGGCTTTTGGGCTTTCGAGGTTGGGATCGACGAACCTTTCATGACGTTTCTTGATTCCAACTTCAGTGGAGTCTATGATTATGCAGGTGATTACGACGGGGATGGTAACTACGAGTTGGTCTTTACAATGAATGAAAATCCCGGAACATCAATACATCTTATCGATTTGGCTACTCATAACATTGATTATAGCTTTTTTCCAGAATCTGACAACTACACATACGTTCTAACGCACAGCCTTTCGGAGTATTTGAACTTTGATGTCACTGGGGATGGATATACTGATTTACGTTTAACGTATTATCAGTATGAGCCAGAAGAGCTGGTATGGATAAGGTACTACTCTTTTACTGGAGTAAATACTGTTGAAGATGTTACCCCCATGGTAAGTCAGCTCATTTTGAGCCTCTCCCCCAACCCCGCCAACCCGCTTGCATCTATTGTCTTTACCCTGCCTGAAGAAAGCGTAACTACGCTGTCCATCTTTGATGCCAGTGGCCGGTTGTACTGCAATCTGATCGACAACCAATGGCGCGGTCAGGGTGCACACCAAGTCACCATGGATCACGATCCACCGGCCGGTGTGTATTTCATCCAACTTTCATCTTGTAATCTCACGACCAAGAAGAAGGTTGTAGTTGTTCGTTAAGACCCTACGGGGTCTTTTTTCTTTACCTAGAATAATTACTAAAAGAACCACAAAACTAAATATATATTGCACTAACTTTTCCTTTAGCCATTGTCTGGCTACGCCAGATCCTGCGAAGCAGGATAAAGAACCTCCCCCTATGCTAAAGCTTCGGAGGACAGGCCGCTGTAGCCACTACTTAACCATCCTGGTTATTGAAGTAATTAAATCAATTTCATAAATTATTAAAGTTAATAAATTACTACTATTGGTGCGGGGTCTAATGTTATTTTTTAACCTGGTCCCATTGGAGATACCGGATCGCTGTCCGGTATGACAGTATGGGTGGGTGTGTGTACTCCCTACATCACCGTAAGCGAGGATGACCTGTCCTCCGAAGCCTTGGCGTAGGTGGACCATCCTCGCCTGCGGGGTTCTTAGATGAAGGCCCGCCTGCGGGGGTTAGAGTTGAAAGAACCCCTGCCTACCAGCATTACTCTTGCAAAGCGAATAGCGGGGTATGGCTTAATGCAAGGATGATTC
>JAHIZJ010000045.1 GCA_018814765.1 Patescibacteria group bacterium | reverse complement strand
TGGCACCCAACCTTTCGTGACGTACTGCGCCTTCATGCAGTTCACGGCTTACACCTTTTCAGAAAAGCGTTGGGTCAATATTACGTGGGCTGGACTATCAACAAATGGCTCATCTATTTTGAAAACACAAAGCAAAACCAACTTGGTATAGTACTACCAAGTCATTATGCGCGTGTAGACCTCAACGTTCCCATTGTTGAGTCCATTCTTAATAGTTCATGTCACGTGCATACTAGCACATATGATGGCACTGGTATCATTGCTCCCAAGGCTCATCATTTCCGAGTAAATTGTGCTTGTTGTGATTTCCATACTGTTGCGCACTCATGGGCTTCATGTCCACTCTGCTTAACTCCTATGCTCCCTCATACCCTGAGTACTCCACCAACTCGTATGTGCCCGGTCTGCGGTACTGTTCAGTCTCCTGAAACACCCTGATTCGTTCATTTTTCGTAACTCTCTGTCTCGACCTGCCTCTCTCGGTGGGTCTTTTTCTTTGGGTTAAATATTTCTAACGAGCAAGTAATATTCTAATAAACCACTTTGTATATTCTTCAGCCACCCGCCTCGACTCGCGTCTCAGCGAGGCGGGCACCAAATAATCCCTGCCTTGCCGGCAGGCAGGCCGCTGTAGCTGCGTAATAAACCAACATCGTTACTCTTGAAAGCGAATGGCGGGGCTCACTTTATTAGAATGAAAATCTTTATAATTACCAAAATGATAAAGATCCTCATCTTATAGTAAAGCTAAAGCTTTACAATTCTATATAGCATTTAATAATACACAAAAACACCGCCAAAACAGCGATGCTTTTTATGCAAATAATTTTATATTACAGAAAATTTATTTACTGCACTGGTGGAGCTGGATTCTCCGGTGGTGTAGGTGGAGCTGGTGGTGTTGTGCCCGTATCTCCCCCTGTTTCTGTTGGTGTGGGACCTGCACTATCACCATTTTTCTTTAATCCGCCTACAAGCATTACTACCCCTAATACTACCAAAACAATACTAGATATCCACATCATAGTTGCGTCTTCAATTCCGAAATATGCCCAAATACCGGCAGCAATTAGTACTAATCCAACAATAATTTTCATTAATTTCATTTCTTCACCCCCTTTCATATAATTAAGATTGTCTATCCTATGCATTAAAGATACTACTATGTCTTAATCTAGGCAAGTTTATCCACAAATCTACATCCACCACCACAATTTTTTATGTAACCGCAGTCATGGCATTTTTCATTGATATTGTTATTTCTAAAATCTTTAACTGACTTCATCTGTGATAATTCGGTAAAGCTTTTTTCTAATAGGTTTCCAAGTATTTCTGGATTCTGTTCACATGTTCTGAGATTACCTACCGGGTCAATCACCCATTTTGACTCACCGCAACCACATGTCCCAAAGTTCAGTCTAGGATATTGAGCATGTTTTATCTCACAATCCTCAATTGGTATTGTTATATTTATTGGAATCTTGTGCTTACTGCTTTTTTCATTTGCAATTTTCAATACTGATTCAAGGTCTTTCTTTGAAATAGTTAATTCTTCTTTATTTTCTATTCCTTCGCCTCCTGGTACAAAACGATTCAAAGCTATAGTATCTACCGAAAATGCATAACACAAATCGATCACTTTCTCAATGTCATTTAGATTAATTCTTGTTACTGTAAATGACACAGTCAAAGGAATTTTCTTCTTCTTAACCAAGAGGATTGCATTTTTTACTTTCTTTAAACTATCGCTTCGACAAAGTCTTTTATAATTATCAACGTTTGTGCTGTTAAGAGATATTTCAAAGTAACCTATTCCATCTTCAATAAGCTTATGTACGTTATCAATTTTCAACAATGAACCGTTTGTTGCTATTCCTATCCTCTGATTTTTTTCTTTTAAGAATTTAATTATTTCATTAATGTTCTTATGAAGTAATGGTTCTCCTCCCGACAAAATAATCCACTCAAGATGTATATCAACAAGCACCTTATTAAAAAGATGCTTAATTTCTTTTATTGCTAGCTCGCCTGGTGGGTATTTGTCGTCAGCCTTCCAAACATTATAGCAGTAAAGACAGTTGTAATTACACCTCGGAGTTACTTCGTATATCAGATACTGCTTAGTCATACCTGGTTAAATCTTCAACCAATTCATTTAAATTTGGTAAAGCTACTTTTATTTCTTCTATTGTTTTTTTTGTTTCCAAGTACTTCTTATCTAAATCTTCCGGATAGTAAGTATTGGAATTAGCATCAACTTTATTCAGTAGATATGTAGCGTAATGATCCTCAAACTCATTGATATGGTCTTCGGATGTTCTATTTGCACTTGCACTATATAAATTTGAACTATAATAGTATATATAATTAGTAGAAATTGTATCAGTAATTGAATACATTTCTATATCTTCTTTTATTATTCCAAGTGCATCTTGATACTCCGCCTCATTTATTTTACCGTCTGTTCGTAGCTCAATCAATGTATCAATTTTTCTTTCCAGGTCCATAATCGAATTTTCTTTATCAGTAATTGTTGTTGGTGGCATCATACGCATCAACAAACTTGTAAAACCCGATGACATATACTCAATGCGGGTTTGGCATATATTTTCTAACAAATCAATTTCAATATCTGTAATTAATATTTCATCCATCTCCATGTTCTTCAATGATTCTATCAAAACAGCTAATTTATTTAAAAAGTTTTCTCTATCTTCGGTAGTAATAGCAGAATAATACTCCCCGAACAAATCAAATTCATCTTTACCTTCATTTGGTTTTATAAAATCAAGCTTTTGCCAAAATGTAACAAAGTTAGTCCACTCAATCTGTTTATTTAATTTTTGAATTCTATCAGGTAGGTATTCAGTGTTTTGTATAGAATTATTATTTTCTGATGTTATTTTATCTGAAATAATGTCACATCCGCTCAAACCCAACACTATCAATATGGTTGACATAAAAAGTCCATATTTACGATACTTCTTTACTTTTAACTTCCTTATACCAATAATAAACAATACCCAAGCAATAACTGTCGCTGTTGCGATTATTATTGTGTTTAATGCTTTGTCCATAGATATATCTTATACCCTTTAATATTATAAATCAATAAAAAACCCAGCGTCTAGTATCCACTCTTTTGTGAGTAGTTATTAGGTCGCTGGGGTAAAAAGACGTAAGGTTGTCAGGCCTACTTTTTCTGCTGTGGCATAACTGCCGCAAATAGCTCATCATCAATCGGGTGACCCTCGGCGATCAGCTGCCGGTACTTGATGAAGTCGATCACATCACGGCCAGTCAACTTCTTCGTGTTGAAGGCGCCGAATCCGAGAAGTGCTTCGCCCGACATGTTGGCAGCGAGCCAATGACGATTGGTCTGCTTGGATTGGTCCCAGAAGTGTCTCTTTTTGGCCCGTATCCCATCGATCGCCTTGATCAGACAACCGGGGAAAAGATTGGCGAATTTCCAGATAATCTCCTCCACTGCTCCGTCAAGCAGCTCGAATTTGATCTCACCGTCATCGATGTCCTTCAGCGGATTACCTTTCCATGTTCCGCTCTTGAACTCACCAAAAATGACCTCTCCATCACGTACATAATCATCGATCTCTACAAGCGGATTTCGCACCCACCCGCCTGGTGTCCAGATGACCGGAACTACCTTGGTGAGCAAACCCTTGAGCTTCATCTTGTAGGCCGACCACATTTCACAGGAGACGCAGTTCCACATTGCATCTTCGATGCTGAGGTACCAGGGTAGAAAGTCGGTCGAGCCGCCGTCTGGTGAGGAGCCATGACGTGGACCAGCCTGACCCAAGACAGCTAAGTCTGAAGACACCGCGATGTCACAGGCCATACCAATTTCCTGTCCACCGGCGATACGCATCCCGTTGATACGACAGATGGTCGGTTTCTTGCAGTTGAGGATAGCGTCGACCATGGAATTGAACAGATCCATGTACTCACCGTACTCGTTTGGGCGTTTGGCGTAGTATTCTGAATACTCCTTGGTATTGCCACCCGTACAGAAAGCGAGGTTGCCTGCTCCCGTAAATACAACGGCTACCACACTACGATCGAGGCTAGCATTCTGGAAGCCAGCTGTGACCCCCTTAACCATATCGGTCGTGTAGGAGTTGAATTGCCTGGGGTTATTCAATGTTACCCAGGCTACGAATAGACCTGGGATTTCGTTGCCTTCTGGACCTAGGAGTGGCTTCTTCTCATAGACGGTGCAAGGAGCATCATCAAAAGTCCCCCAAAACTCATTTCCACCAACTAAGTGGCTCTTGAGTTCATTGTCCCGTGGCATCCAGGCCAGAGCATTACCTGATCCTGACATACAACCCTCCTCTTCTGGTTTCATAAAGTACTAACCAATTCGGGAAAGGGTTTCTTTCCACTTTTATCTGCCAAAATCTTATCTTATGGCATTGTTAATGTCAAGCAAAAAACGGCTCTATTTAACCGCTTTTGTTTCAACATAAATCTAAATCTGACTAAATCCCCATTCAAGCAAGTTTTCAGTTTCGCTAGCTGCGCTATTTCGCCAAAGTGACGGGTTTCCTAATACTATTGCGGTCACTTCATTTCCCAGACCATCTCTAGCCCTGGTCATCAAGCAGTAACCGGCCTCATCTAGATAACCGGTTTTTCCACCCAATAAATATAAATCAGATTCCTGGACTAATAAATTAGTATTCTTAATATGATGATAACGACCAGTGTTTATCATACTGAAATTATATGCTACCGAGGTGCT
>JAHIZJ010000132.1 GCA_018814765.1 Patescibacteria group bacterium | reverse complement strand
CATTCCGCATCAACCACTCACGCACGGACCGCCCCGCCGTCAACACCCCCTCCACCTCCTCAACCTCCACCTCCTACGCCGCGCCCATCCGCATCTCGCCGGACCTGCAAATGACAACCTCTTACGTGGTCACACGCTCCTCGGTCGGCGGATCGTCGTCCTCGCGCACCACCGGCACCGGCTACTCGCTCGAATACCGGCCGCCCGGCAGGCCCTACCACGTCATATACTCCGTCCAGAAAAACAACTCGTCCACCTCCTCCGCGTCCGGCGCCTCCTCGGGAACATCCTCCACGCGAAACCAGATCAACGCCGCCTACCTGCCCAGCAAAACCTGGTCCCACAGCGCCTCCTTCCAATTGGAAACCACCCGGACCGGCAGCACCGGCTCCTACAAATCCAACACGCTCACATACGTGACCCGCTACAAACCGTCAAACCGGAAAAACTACTTCCTTCAATTAAACCAGACCAAACGAGCAGGGTTCCTCACGGAAAAATACACAACATACAGCTTCGGACTCGACTACGCAATATCCAAAATCCTCTCGTGGAAGCTCGACTGGAAGCGGAGCGGGTACAACAACACCAAAGACGCTTCGCAAGGCTTCACCGGAGACCTCATGGAAACCGAACTCCGGGCAACGTTTTAGGAAAAGATGAAAAGATCGGGAAACGGCAGATGGCAGACGGCAGACAGGAAAAACAAAAAAAACAATAGAAAAACCAACAAACCGAATAACCGAAAAACCTATCGACCGTTATAATGATCTCGACCGCCGACCTCAGAAAATCCTTCAGGGAATCCTCCACCCTCCGCTTCTGGGAAAGGCGCGAAATCACCGCGCTCGACGGGGTGGACCTCAACGTGAATCGTGGAGAGATTGTGGCCCTGCTGGGCCGAAACGGGGCCGGCAAAACAACCCTGCTGAAAATCCTCGCCACCCTCGTCCTCCCGTCCGCCGGAACCGCCCGCATCGCGGACATCGACGTGGCGCAAAACTCCGCGCTCGCGAGAGCGCACATCGGCCTGCTCACCGGCGACGAGCGCTCCTTCTACTGGCGGCTCACCGGCCACGCCAACCTGGAGCTCTTCGCGGCGCTCAATGACATCCCGCGCCACCGCATCCCCTCCCGCGTGAGCGAGGCGCTCGAACTCGCCGGCCTCTCCGGCCGCGCCCACACTTCTTTCAAATCCTACTCCACCGGCATGCGCCAGCGCCTCGCCCTCGCCCGCTGCCTCCTCCACAACCCGCCCGTGCTCCTCATGGACGAACCCACCAAGGGACTCGACCCGCCCACCAAATCGCGGTTCCTCGAACTCCTCCGCGACGAACTCGCAAATAAACAGGGCAAAACCATCCTCCTCACCACCCACAACATCGAGGAAGTCGACGCCGCCGACCGCGTGGACATCATCCACAACGGGAAAATCGTCGCCAGCCTCCCGCCGTCGGAAAAGGAACGGATCAAAAAGACATTGGATCAAAACGAATAAAAACAGTAGCTAGTAGGTAGTAGAAAGTAGATAGGGGAAAAGAAAAAATAAAAACCGGGGAACCGAAAAACCGTACATCCGAACAACCATGTTTAAACTTTATTGCCTGATAAAAAAGGAATTCCTCGAGGAAGTGAGCTACCGCTTCAACTTCCTGCTCCGCATCTTCTCCATCCTGCTCCACATGCTCACCTTCTACTTCGTCTCCACCATCTTCGCCGGCGCGGCCAGCACCCACCTCGCCCGCTACAACGGCGACTACTTCTCGTTCGTTCTCATCGGCCTGGCCTTCTCCGGCTTCTTCACGACCGGCCTCTCCACCTTCTCTTCCGAAATCCGCACCGAGCAGACCATCGGCACACTGGAAATCCTCCTCACGACGCGCACCCCGCTTTCCTTCATCCTCTTCGCCCGCCTCGTCTGGAACTTCATCTACGATTCCTTCCACCTCTTCGTGTACCTCGCCGCGGGCGTGCTCCTCCTCAAGGCGAAGTTCACCGCCTCCACCCTCTACCTCCTGCCGCTCATCATGCTCCTGACCATGCTCTCCTACTCGTCGCTCGGGCTAATATCCGCAGGCTTCATACTGGTGCTGAAGCGGGGAGACCCCATTAATTACTTCTTCAGCATGGCCAACCAGTTTCTCGAGCGAAAGGTCGTCGAGAGGACCGCCGAGCTGGAGCAGGCGAATCGCCGGCTGCGCGAGGAGATGCGCGAGAAGGAGGACTTCCTCCTGGCCGTCGGCCACGACCTCTCGGCGCCGCTGCGGAACATCGCCGGAATGGTGGGAATGATCCAGGTCAAGCACGCCCAGTCCCTGCCCGAGGAGAT